>CAJQNH010000246.1 GCA_905479615.1 uncultured Eudoraea sp. | reverse complement strand
TGGCGACGGGGCCCACCCCTTTCCATACCGAACAGGGAAGTTAAGCCCGTCTGCGCCGATGGTACTGCCGTAACTGGTGGGAGAGTAGGCCGCCGCCTTCTTTAAAAGCACTTATCATGTACTTGATAGGTGCTTTTTTTTGACCTACTTGAAAGGATCTGACACAAAAAAACTGAAATTAATGGATTTGGCTATCTAACAACATAAAAATCATTCGAGTCCCATACTTTTTTTAGAAATTGTTTTCAGTTATATTTATAAGGAGAACCTTAATATCTATGAATAACAATCCTCAAGATAAAAAATTCAAAAAATGGCTTGATATTCTCCAACAGGAGAGTTGGCAGTTAGAATTGATTATCTCTGGTTTTGCCATATACGGATTGTTTATGATCATAGACCCTATTGAATTAGCTGGTCTTGAAGCCCGAAATGAGCAAAATGTATATCGGGTATTTCTCATGCAAGGCCTTAAGATATCTTGGTACATCATCACAGTTAATTTGATTGCCCACGTAGTGTTACGTGGATTATGGATAGGTGCGATTGGTCTTAGATATGTATCTGGTGATATAAATTATGATAAATTAAAATACAGTCCAAAATTTACTAAACACCTGATAAAAAGAGTTGGTTCTTTTGACAATTATGTTGCCACACTCGAAAAATATTGTAGCGTAATTTTCTCAGTAACCTTTTTACTAGTCTTTTATTTACTGGGATTATTGGCAATTGGACTTATTTTTACATTTTTGGGTCTCCTTGTATCTAAGGAGGAAACACCAGATTGGGTTCGTTATTGGATAGCTATACCCGCAATTGTCTTTACAGCCTTGGGAACTATCCTTACTTTTATAGATTTTGTAACTCAGGGTTGGCTTAAAAAGAAGAAATGGACAACTTCTTTTTACTATCCCATATATTGGTTATTTAAATATATTACCCTTTCATTTCTTTATCGCCCTATGGTATATAACTTCATGGATAATAAGTTTGGGAAACGGTTAACTTTATTTCTGGTGCCTCTCTATTTATTAATAACGGTACTTGCTGTTACGCAATTTAGTACATCAAATTACTTAGAAAAGGAAATGGATTCATCTTCTTACGCGGCCAGTCACAAAAATTACAACGATCTCATCAGTTTAAACAATTCATTTGTAGACCGTGCTTCTATTCCTTCCAAAGTAATTCAAACTTCTTTCTTAAATATATTTGTGATTTACGGTCGTTCTATTGAAGATGATGTGTTTTATTTTAATACTGATTTGGAACCAGAAGAAGACCGGAGAGGCATATATTCCCCGATATTTTCAGAAGGCACCATAGACTGGTCTGAGCGCAAAGAACTCATACAGAGTTACATCACAGAAATTGAAGATATGTATATTCTAAGTGTTGATAGTATACCATTCAAACCCAAATTTATAGTCTCGAAAAATGTACAACAGCAACTAGGTTTTGAAACTTTTATTGATATAAAATCTGTTTCACATGGAAGACATATTCTTAACGTGGCACGGAAAGATCATATTAATGATAGTACCTATATAAGATCTATAATTAAAATTCCCTTTTGGTATTACCCATACAAATAATAGGCTTTGTTTCTAATGAGAATAAATTATCATGAAGAGGAAAAACTAAATGCCATATCACACGCAATTGGAATACTATTTGGAATTTTGGGATTTTATCTCATACTTGAATTTGATACCCATAAAACTGAGTACTCCACAATTTCCCTTGTTATTTATAGCATTTCAATAATTCTGTTATTCACAGCTTCAACGCTTTACCATTATGTTTCAACCCAATCAGTAAAAATGAAACTCAGGGTTTTGGATCATATATGTATCTACTACTTAATTGCAGGGACTTATACCCCCGTGGCACTGATAACTTTGGAGCAAGGGAATGGATGGTTAATTTTTTATACTATTTGGGGCATTGCTATAGTAGGTACCATACTCAAGCTGTTTTTTACAGGAAAATTTGAGGTATTGTCTCTAATACTATATCTTTTTATGGGTTGGCTGATAGTTTTTGACCTTCAAAACCTGCTTTCAAATACTTCCAAAACCGGCCTGTATTTACTTATGCTGGGAGGTTTTTTTTATACAACAGGTATTTTTTTCTATGCTTTTAAACGTTTGCCTTATAACCATCTCATTTGGCATTTCATGGTATTGGGCGGTGCCATAAGTCATTGGCTGTATATTGCCTTTGCAGTAATCTAGATAAGATATGCTATCGCTGTTCCAAGCACAATGGCCGTTAACTTTCTAATATTGAATGTATGACCTTCAGTGCTTTCAAAAAGGATAACAGTAGAAATATGGAGGAATACACCTATAACTAATGCTGTAATTGGAGCACTATAATCTGAGATAAAATGGAACTTTGAGGCTGCATAACTTCCTAGCGGGGTCATTATAGAAAAGAATACCATAAACAAGGACCCATAGAAAATATTAATTTTGGAACCTACGAGGAAGATACTTAGAATAATGGCTATTGGTACTTTGTGAACCAAAATGCCATATATTATATCATTGTTCTGGTTTATAGGAATACCTTCTAAGAATGCATGAACGCAAAGACTTATAAAAAGTAACCAGGGAAAATTACTTTCTTGGCTATTAAGATGAACATGACCATGTTCCGCACCTTTTGAAAAGAACTCCAAAAAAATCTGAAGGAGAATCCCAAGCATAATAAATACCCCAATTACCTTAGGATCAGCTTGTTTGTAGACTTCCGGCAGGAGTTCAAAAAGTGTAAGCGCTAATAAAAATGAACCGCTGAATGCCAGTAACAAGCGAAGGCCTTCTTTCTTTTCAGGTCTTGTAAGGACCACAAATCCAAAACTTAATAGGACAGCAATGATCAGTAAAATATAAGTCATCTTTAATTTAAGTGGTATTAAGTTTAGTGAAAAACAATGTGGATAAAATTAATGTATTTTTGTGGCATTCTTTAAATGTACTATGGGTAATAATTTTAAAATGGTTGCCAAGACCATGTTTGGTTTTGAGGAAATA
>CAJQNH010000245.1 GCA_905479615.1 uncultured Eudoraea sp. | reverse complement strand
ACCACATTTAAAAATTCTGATTGCGTCATTGTCGGTTGTTCTGTTGTTGTATAAACCATTCAAGGTGTTTTACATAAGCAAGACGAAGTACATCTAATTTTGTTACAAAAAAAAATTATTTTCCTGCTTATGTAACTAATTTACACCCTTTAAAGCTAATAATTTAGCTAACATTTCGTTAGTTAAATAGCAGGGTAATAGTGTTAATGAATATTAAAATTGGAATGATATTTGCCAGAACTACGTAAATTGCAAAAAAAATTAAATGAAAAAGTTTCTCCTTTTATTTATGGGAATTGTCTCCCTAAGTATTTCCTGCAGTAAAGATGATGACATTGTTGGCCCGGAAGGCCCGGGTGGTGAATCTGTTAGTGTTCAGGATTTTATGTGGAAGGCCATGAATATTTGGTATTTCTGGCAGCAAGATCAAGCTGATCTGGCTGATGACAGATTTTCCACCAATGAGGAGTACAATGCGTTTCTAACCTCTGAAGCTGATCCTGCCGATTTTTTCGATAATAAACTGCGCTTTTCAGAAGATCGCTTTAGTTTTTATAGTGACGATTACAAATCACTTACAGACAATTTATCTGGAATCTCACGAAGCAACGGTATGGAATTTGGTTTGTTTTTATATGGCGACAACGATACGGATATCTTTGGATATGTACGCTATATTGTTACTAATTCAGATGCTTCTACAAAAGACATCTCCCGGGGAGAATTATTTACAGGGGTGGATGGCCAGAGTTTAAACGAAAGTAATTATAGGGATCTTTTATTTGGTGAAAATGCGACATATACCTTAAATATGGCGGATATCGCTGATGGAGTAATTACGCCTAACGACAAAAGTGTAGAATTGACTAAGCAGGACGGATTAGTGGAAAATCCGGTATTTATAGTAAATTCTTATGACATAAACGGCCAAAAAATAGGCTATCTGATGTATAATAATTTTACAAACGAGTTTGATGAAGTATTGAATGATGCTTTCGGACAATTAAAGACTGATGGGGTTACTGATTTAGTGCTTGACTTACGCTATAATCCGGGGGGTTCTGTAAATTCTTCCCGCTTACTTTCAAGCATGATTTTTAGTACCAATACCAATAATTTATATCTCAGACAACGTTGGAATGACAAATTGCAAGGCGTTTTTTCTGACGAGGAGTTAACCGACTATTTTGCAGATAAAACAGGGGCAGGTACCACAATAAACACCTTAAACTTGAACAAGGTATATGTATTAACAACCGGGAGTTCGGCATCGGCTAGTGAATTGGTAATTAATGCTTTAAATCCCTATGTTGAAGTTATTAAAATAGGTGCTACAACCCGGGGCAAGAATGAATTTTCACTTACAATGGTGGATGATCCAGACCGTGATGGAGCTCCATTTATTTATACCCCTTCCAGAGAAAACCAGATTAACCCCGATAATAGCTGGGCTATTCAACCATTGGTAGGAAGAAATGAAAATTCTGTAGGCTTCTCGGATTATACAGCAGGTTTTGACCCTGATATTGAATTAAAAGAAGATTTGGAAAACCTGGGTGTTCTGGGTGATGTAAATGAACCATTACTGGCTAAGGCCATTGAAGAAATTACAGGTATTTCAGGGAAGAGGGATTTTACCGTAAAGACACCTGTTGAGCTATTCACAAGTTCTAAAATGTTTACGCCTATGAAGGACAATATGGTACTGGATAAGCCTCTTCATTTAAATCTTGATTTGAAAAAATAAAAACTTAAAGTTTTAAACTCAATCCTAATCTAAGGTTCCTACCCCTTGTGGTGAATCCTATTACCTCGGTAAAATTGGTATTAAAGACATTTTCTACGTTTAAAAAGAACTTGAGTTTGTTTGCCATTACTTCCTGTGATATATAAAACCCAAAGCTTGAAAAAGGATCGAGAAACTCATCATTAAATGTATTAAAATCCGTGTCCAGGCGTTTCCCTGTATAAGAATACGTTAGCGATGTATAGGTTTTCGTTGAAAAACTATAGCTCAAAGCTGCATTGATACTGTGCTTTGGTATTCGTATTGCGTTATCCCCTTTTCTTTCGGTAAAAGTATAATTCGCGTTAAAATTCATTTTCTCAAGAGGAACCCAGTCTAATTGGGCCTCCAAACCTTGTACATTAATTGTATTTGAGGCATTAAAATATTGACTAAGTGTATTATCGAAAAATACAAAATTGTCTTCTTTTCTATTAAAATACAACGCGCTTAACCTTAATTTCTCATTTGCTTTGTATTCCAGACCTCCTTCGGCAGTGCGGTTAGTTTCAGGTTCTAACAAAGGATTCGCACCAAACATCCCAAATAACTGGCTTAGTGATGGTGTGATATATGAAGTGGCATAAGAACCCATAAATTTTAAATAACCCTCATCTAAAGCCACTGAATAGGATGGATTAATATTATATACCAAGTGTGAACCATATTCAGAGTGAAGGTTAAGACGCAGCCCGGCATTTACATTTAACCCAATAGATGAAATATAAACGAAATTTGCATAAGGATCTGTCAGTGAGAATTCCTGAATTCCTTCAACTTCAGCCCTGTCCAGATTATAATTAACACCCAAAATGGCATATATATGATCGTCAAAGGTGTATCTGTTAAACAGGTCAACTACATAATTATTCCCTATAAACATAGAAGGAAATGCACTCCTGTTATCCGACTTATAATTGGAAAATGAGCCGTTTAAATTTAAATCCCCTTTTTCATAAGTCCATTTGGAAGATAAGCCCAAACGTTTTTGTTCCGTAAGAAAATTGTATGGAGCATCAATTAAGCCAAAAGATTCATCATAAGCGCTGTTCAAATTAGTTTGATTGGCGTAAATAGTAAGATTTATTTTATCATTAAATGCATACCCCAATTTTAGATCCATATTATATCTTGAAAAAGGGTCTTCCTCATTAGCTTCGGTAATAATTGATGATAAACCATTTGTATACACATTGGAAAAGCCCAGAGAATAAGTAAAACTCTCAAGAGTACCAGAAATCCAGGCGGTGTTGCTAAAATCTGCAATGTTATAATTTTGTTCGAATGAAGATTGGTTCGTCCCAATACTGGATTGAAAATCACCGCTTATTTTTTTATCCGAGACCTTTTTGCTTGTTATATTGATCACGGCAGTAGCCGCACTCATTCCATACAGCGTACTAGCAGCTCCTTTAATGATTTCAATTGATTCTATATTCGAGGTGGTAAGCAATCTAAGATCATACTCCTGAGAGAAAGATGAAGGATCAGAAACTCTTATCCCGTCAATCAGGATCAAAACCTGTCTGCCCCTTCCACCTCTTGCAAAAACACCCAATACCTCACCTTGCCTGCCCCTGCTCCCGTTTATTTCAATGCCACTTTTGGAATTAATTATCTCTGCCACAGTTTTTCCCTGGTTGTTTTCCAGTTCTTTAAGGCCAATCTTAATAACCGTTTTACCTGAGTTTTCCCTTTTTATAGGAAATCTGGAATCACTGACCACCACCTCATCCAATTCCTGCAAATCCATGGTATCCCTTTGGTTCTGGGCAGAAACCTTTGTTAACAATACGCAAAGAATGCAAAAAAGAGAGCCTCTTTTTATCATTAAAGTCAAATAATTTTGCGGGAAAAAAGTATAGCTATTCCTATACGCAAACTTTTATCCCGAAAGTTTAACATTGTTTGTTGAATTG
>CAJQNH010000244.1 GCA_905479615.1 uncultured Eudoraea sp. | reverse complement strand
TTATAATACGGAGAGATCTCTGGTAAAACTTGTGGGTAAAAGAAGAAGTTTACTGGATTATTTAAAGAAAAAGGATATAGAAAAATATCGTATCCTTATTAAAGAATTGAATATTAGAAAATAATATAAGGGGGAGGCATTGCTTCCCCTTTTTTTAAACAAAATCCCCGGAATTTGGGGAGAACACAAAAAGCTTACACATAGTTTTTCATTGGTCGACAACACAACAACACAACTCAGACCGTCTATGTAAGACGGTTGACCATTGTTTAACAGCCTGATAAAATTCAGGTGCTAATTAAAATTTATGATTCCAAAAACATTTAGAGAGGTCATTGACCTTGGTGATGGTAGAGAGATTTCTATCGAAACCGGAAAACTTGCAAAGCAGGCCCATGGCTCTGTTGTTGTACAATCAGGAAACTGCATGTTATTATGTACTGTTGTTTCCAATTATAGACAAAGTGATGTAGATTTTCTTCCC
Organism: uncultured Eudoraea sp.; assembly: GCA_905479615.1. Taxonomy (GTDB): domain Bacteria; phylum Bacteroidota; class Bacteroidia; order Flavobacteriales; family Flavobacteriaceae; genus Eudoraea. The sequence continues at coordinate 7,085 of CAJQNH010000244.1, read as the reverse complement.
TTAACAGTAGACTATAGGGAAAAATTTGCAGCGTCAGGGCGTTATCCAGGGGGCTTTTTTAAAAGGGAAGCCAGACCAAGTGACGGAGAAGTATTGACAATGCGACTGGTAGATCGGGTTTTGAGACCATTATTCCCAAAGGACTACCATTCTGAGACTCAGGTGATGATACAGCTAATGTCACATGATGATAACGTCATGCCCGATGCAATGGCTGGTCTTGCTGCATCTGCCGCAATTCAACTCTCAGACTTTCCATTTGAATGTGCAATTTCTGAAGTTCGTGTCGGGAGAGTGAATGGCGAATTTGTCATTAACCCTACAAGGGCACAATTACTTGAATCTGATATTGACATGATCATTGGGGCTTCCGAGGATTCTGTGATGATGGTTGAGGGCGAAATGGGTGAAATTTCTGAAGAAGAAATGGTTGAAGCAATCAAATTTGCTCATGAAGCTGCAAAAGTTCAGTGCGCCGCCCAGATTAAATTGGCCAAGGCCTTTGGGCAAAAAGAAGTACGCGAATACGAAACGGAAGATGAGGACGAAACGCTAATGAAAAAGGTTCATGACCTTGCATATGATAAAGTATACAAAGTAGCCAAGGCAGGTTCTTCAAAACATGAACGAAGTGCATCATTTTCAGAAATAAAAGACGAAATTAAAGCTGCACATTCTGAAGAAGAATTAGAAGAAATTGGGGATTTAATCAGCAAATATTACTACAAAGCCGAAAAAGCTGCTGTAAGAGACCTTACCTTAAATGAAGGATTAAGGCTAGACGGAAGGAAGACTGATGAAATAAGGCCTATCTGGTGTGAGGTGGATTATTTGCCCTCAACTCATGGTTCGGCAATTTTTACAAGAGGGGAAACACAGGCATTGGCAACAGTTACTTTAGGAACTTCCAGAGAAGCAAATCAAATAGATATGCCATCATACGAAGGCGAAGAAACTTTCTATCTGCATTACAATTTTCCTCCTTTTTCCACTGGTGAAGCAAGACCAATCAGGGGAACCTCCCGCAGAGAGGTTGGACATGGAAACCTGGCCCAAAGAGCATTAAAAGGTATGATCCCTGAAGATTGTCCTTATACAGTTAGAGTAGTTTCTGAAGTCTTGGAAAGTAATGGTTCTTCTTCTATGGCAACCGTTTGTTCCGGTACTATGGCACTAATGGATGCGGGGATTCAACTTAAAAAACCTGTGTCAGGAATTGCCATGGGATTGATTACAGATAGCGAAACCGGCAAATATGCAGTATTATCAGACATTCTGGGTGATGAAGACCATTTGGGAGACATGGACTTTAAGGTAACCGGTACAACTGATGGGATTACAGCTTGCCAGATGGACATTAAAGTTAAAGGCTTATCCTACGAAATTCTGGTTAAGGCCTTAATGCAGGCAAGAGAAGGAAGACTCCATATTCTGGAGAAATTGAGCGATACAATCGCTCAACCAAATGAAGATGTGAAAGCTCATGCACCAAAAATGGTTACAGCAACGATTCCAGGAGATTTTATTGGTGCATTAATTGGACCAGGTGGAAAAGTAATCCAGGAGCTTCAGAAAACAACTGGCACGACCATTGTAATAAATGAAGATCCTGTTACTGAAGAGGGACTAGTGGAGATCCTAGGAACAAATCAGGCAGGTATTGATGCCGTACTGGCTAAAATAGACTCTATTACATTTAAACCAGAAGTAGGCAGCGTTTATGAGGTTAAAGCGATAAAGATTTTGGATTTTGGTGCTGTTGTAGAATACGTTGAAGCCCCCGGAAATGAAGTTTTACTTCATGTCTCTGAACTCGCTTGGGAGCGAACTGAGAAGGTTACGGATGTTGTAAACATGGGTGATGTTTTTGATATTAAATATTTAGGTACGGACCCAAGAACCCGAAAGGACAAGGTATCTCGTAAAGCCTTATTGCCCAAGCCGGAAGGTTACAAGGAAAGACCACCAAGGGAAAATAGGGATCGCGATAGAGGAAGAAATGATAGAAATAGAGATCGCAAACCCAGAAGAGACTAATCTTTTAATCCTTAGATATATTAAAACCCCTTTAAAACAGGGGTTTTTTTAATATAATTTTATCAAAAAGTTAAATTTATATAACCTTATTGTAACATTTACCGTTTTTTTACGTATAAGTATATGCAGCCCATGCACTTTGAACTTAACATATAAAGGAAAACCTAAATGAGACAGCTAAAGATTACAAAACAGGTTACGAATAGGGAAACTGCGTCCTTAGATAAATACTTACAGGAAATTGGTAAGGTTGATCTAATCACTGCAGATGAGGAAGTAGAATTAGCACAACGCATAAAAGCAGGTGATCAGTTAGCTTTGGAAAAACTTACTAAGGCTAATCTTCGTTTTGTGGTATCTGTTGCCAAGCAGTATCAAAACCAGGGTCTTACACTTCCGGATTTGATTAATGAAGGAAATCTTGGCCTTATTAAGGCTGCTCAGCGTTTTGACGAAACAAGGGGATTTAAATTTATCTCTTATGCCGTATGGTGGATTCGTCAGTCTATTTTACAGGCTTTGGCAGAACAATCGCGTATTGTTAGATTACCATTAAATAAAATTGGTTCAATAAATAAGATAAATAAGACGTTTGCATTTCTTGAGCAGGCTCATGAACGAATCCCGTCAGCAGAAGAAATTGCTAAGGAATTAGATATGACCGTTGAGGATGTAAAACAGTCCTTGAAAAACTCTGGACGTCACGTATCTATGGATGCACCTTTAATTGACGGGGAAGATTCAAATCTGTATGATGTTCTTCGTAGTGGAGAATCTCCTAACCCGGATAAAGAATTATTGCATGAATCTTTACGTACGGAAATTGAAAGGGCATTAGAAACTCTTACACCCAGAGAAGCAGATGTTATCAGATTGTATTTTGGTTTGGCTGGACAACATTCCATGACCCTCGAGGAAATTGGTGAAACTTTTGACCTTACCAGGGAAAGAGTACGTCAGATTAAAGAAAAGGCAATAAGAAGATTAAAACATACTTCCAGAAGCAAAATATTGAAAACTTATCTCGGATAATAACGAGACATTAATTACATGTTAAATTTTCCTTGAATTGGAATTTTGGTATAAAAATTGTAATTTGTGACAGTAACAACAGTTTATCATGACTGTTCGTTTTTTGATTGATGAATAAACTCCGGCTGATTACCGGAGTTTTTCATTTTACACTATTTCGATCAAGAATTATTGAATCTTTTAAAAATCTTCTCTTCCACCCCTCAATAACTAAGTCGATTTGCACGCTTTTTGATCAATTAAAAGTTCTTTTGACTACTTTTTCATATTGATTTCAACTTCAACTATTTATGCCGTGTATTTCTGTATATTTATGAAAAATAAAGGGTTTAGCGAAGTAGTCATTTAAATTGTAATCTATGAAAGGCTTTTTTTCCATATCAATTAAATTTTTATGTATTGTATTTGGTTGTCTTCTGATTTCCTGTAATCAGAATAAATCAAAGGGAGTTAAAAATGATACTTCTGAAGTACAGTTTAATTTACCGGAAAATTTTATACTTGAAGAATTATATCATATCAGTGCTAATAAACAAGGTTCATGGGTAGCTCTGGCCGAGGGCGACGACAAAACGATCTATGCATGTGATCAGCGCGGTAAGATCTATTATTTTAAAATGCCTGAAAAAGGTGATGTAGTGCAAACGGCAAATGTTGACAGCCTTAATCTTGATATTGGCGAAGCCCATGGCCTTTTGTGGGCATTTAATAGTCTCTATGTGGCGGTAAATAAAAATTGGGACGATGCTATTGCAGATGAAAGCCAAAGAGGGAGCGGTGTTTATAGAATTACAGATTCAAACGGAGATGGCCGCCTTAATGACGTAAGAATGCTCTTGAAATTAGAAGGGGCCGGGGAACATGGACCACACAGTTTTGTGTTAAGCCCAGATGGAGAAGCTATCTATTTTATAGCAGGCAACCACGTACTTATCCCTGAAAGCCTTAAAAACAATAGTCGCCTACCTACAAACTGGGGCGAAGATAATCTGTTTACACCCTATCTGGACGCCAGAGGGCATGCCAATGAAATAGAGGCACCGGGTGGTTGGGTTGCGAAATTTGATTCTAATGGAGAAAACTGGGAACTTATTTCTGCCGGATATAGAAATCCGTTCGATTTGGCTTTTAACCAGGATGGTGAATTATTTACCTATGATGCGGATATGGAATGGGACATTGGCATGCCATGGTACAGGCCTACCAGAATATGCCATGTTACTCCTGGAAGTGAATATGGGTGGCGGACAGGATCTGGTAAATGGCCGGATTACTATCCCGATAATTTGCCGGCAGTCCATAATCTCGAACAAGGTTCTCCTACAGCTATTTTAGCCGGTTCAAATTTGAAAATCCCGTCAAAATACAAAAACGGACTTTTTATTATGGATTGGAGTTTTGGAACTATCTATTACGCAAACCTAATACCGAAAGGAAGCAGTTATTCTGCAACAAGAGAAGAATTTTTATCAGGTACCCCTTTACCATTAACTGATATGATTGCAGGTTCTGATGGCAACTTTTACTTCGCAACTGGTGGCAGAGGCCTCGATTCTCACTTGTATAGATTGAGTTATGATGGAGATATTATTGAATCAGAAAATAGGCCGGAAGATAGTGGAAAAGAATTAAGACAGCTTAGGCACCAATTAGAAAATTATTCTGCAATTAACCCTGAGGAAGCCATATCCAAAGCATGGGAAAACCTTGATCACGAAGACAGATTTATAAGATATGCATCTCGAATTGCCCTGGAAAACTTTCCGGCGGAGGGATGGCAGGAAAGGTTCTATTCTGAAGAATCATCAGTAAAAACGATCGAAGCCGGGATTGCCTTAGCAAGACAGGGAGATAAAAAAGATCAGAGTAAGATCCTGAAAAAATTAAATCAAATCAATTGGGAAGATCTGGATGAACAGCGTCAAATAGACCTTTTGAGAAATTATGCCCTTTTATTTATCCGGATGGGACAACCGGAAAGTCTGTCTCGACAGGCGGTTATTAATAAATTAAAACCTTATTTTCCTAATTCAAACAATGATATAAACAGGGAGCTTGCACAGATTATGCTCTATTTAAATGTAGATGGTACGGTAAAAAATCTTAGTGCTTTATTAGAAAAACACACTACCGAAAAGACGAACATCTCCAGTCAGATGCTTTCAGAGGAAACTACATTAAGAAGTGAACAATACGGTCCATTAATTAGGGAAGTAATCGCAAAAATGCCCCCTAGTGAAGCCATTTTTTACGGGATGCTTTTAAGCCATGCCACCGAAGGATGGAATAAAGCACTACGGGAGAAATACTTCATGTGGTTTTATGATGTCTTAAGCGCTAAAGGTGGAATGAGCTTTAAAGCATACATGGAAAATGTAAGGCTACAAGCCATGTCAAATGTCCCTGATAAAGACAAGGCATATTTTGAAGAACTTTCCGGCGTATATTCTCCTAGCACCGTTGTGGAAAACCTCCCGCAACCAATTGGTCCAGGGGCAAATTATTCCGGTAGTACCATCAACCAGTTTCTTTGGGGTGATAAAATGAATAATTATAATGGAACTTTGTCTGATGGCGAGAGGGCATATCAGGCAGCCTTATGCGTTTTGTGTCACCGCATGAGAGGTGAAGGAGGTGCTACCGGACCAGACTTAACCCAGATAAGGTCAAAGTTTGGAAGGTATGATTTGTTATATTCCATATACAGCCCTAATGATGACATTTCCGATCAATATGCCTTTACCCTTTTTCATTTGGATAATAACAAAAAAATAGCTGGCAGAATTCTTTCAGAAAGCACAGATTCTATTAAAATAATGCCTAATCCGTTAAATACATCATACACCGTTCAATTGGCCAAATCATCTGTGCTAAAACAGGGTTTATCTCCAATTTCACCAATGCCTTCCGGCTTACTCAATAGGTTAAATGAAAAGGAAATTACTGATCTTTTTGCCTATCTGCTAAGTGGAGCCGATGAATCGCATGAACTTTATAATAACAAGAATCTGCAATAAATTAGCAGTTATATGTTATGGCTCAGTATAAAATCAGTTTGAATACTTATTTTTGTATCAAAATATTTTCAGCCATTAAATAATGAACAATAAACTTATAGCGCCCTCATTACTTGCGGCAGATTTTGGGAACTTACAAAGAGACGTTGAAATGGTCAATTCAAGTCAGGCAGACTGGCACCATATTGATGTTATGGACGGAGTTTTTGTCCCAAACATATCTTACGGTATGCCTGTTGTAAAAGCCATTCAAAAACATGCTACAAAACCTTTAGATGTACATTTGATGATTGTAGACCCTGATAGATATCTTGAAGAATTCGCAAAACTTGGAGCTCATATTTTGACGGTACATTATGAAGCGTGTACGCACCTACATAGAACTATACAAGCTATAAAGGCATTGGGCATGAAAGCTGGTGTTGCTTTGAATCCGCATACAAATGTTTTGCTTTTAGAAGATATTATTCAAGATATTGACGTTGTATTGATTATGAGTGTAAATCCCGGCTTTGGTGGACAATCATTTATAGAAAATACATTTGATAAAATAAAAGCTACTAAAGCTTTAATCACAAGTAAGAAATCATCTGCTCTTATAGAAGTTGATGGCGGAGTTACCACTGCCAATTCAAAGAAATTAGTTGAAGCTGGTGCAGATATTTTAGTTGCCGGTAGTTTTGTATTTAAAAGCGCCAATCCAATTAAAACTATAAAAGAACTAAAAGGATGAAAACTGAATTTGATATGGTCATCGTTGGTGGTGGACCAATAGGAATTGCATGCGGTTTAGAAGCAAAGAAAAACGGACTCAACTACCTAATTTTAGAAAAGGGACCTATTGTGAATTCGCTTTTTCATTATCCTAGTAACATGCAGTTTTTCTCTTCATCTGAAAAACTAGAAATAGACGAAATTCCTTTTATTAGTAATGAAGCTAAACCTAAACGAGATGAAGCTTTAGAATACTATAGACGAATTGTGACCTCAAATAAATTG
>CAJQNH010000243.1 GCA_905479615.1 uncultured Eudoraea sp. | reverse complement strand
AATAATAAGCTTCACATTACATTAACTACTGGTGAAACGATAGAGGTTTCAACTCGACAATCAGTAAAGTTCAAAAATTGGAACAGCTTATAAATAAACAGAAAATGATTACAAAATATAAAATTACAAAAGTGCTTATCGTATTTTTAATGTTCCTGCAATACGGCGCAATTGCACAAACTTCAATACCTTATTCCATAGGAAAAACCTATAAAATACATTCTAAAATATTAAATGAGGAGCGGCGCTATATTGTAGAACTTCCTAGTTCTTATAAAACCAGTAAAAAGAATTATCCAATATTGGTTTTGTTGGATGGTGAAATGAGTTACCACTCGCATTCGGGCATATTAAACCATATGACACAAGCCGGTCAAATTCCGGAAATGATTATTATTGCCATTATCAATGTAGACCGTGTAAGAGATTATACACCAACAAATTACTTAACCAATTTAAATGGATCAAGCGCCGTAGAAAATCACAAAACGAGTGGAGGAAGCAACGAATTCTTGCAATTTATAGAAGAAGAACTATTACTACAAATTGAAAAGAATTACAGAACAAATTCTTTTAAAACTTTAATGGGTATTTCACACGGTGGTTTGTTAGTTGGATCCGCTTTTCTATCTAAAGAAACTTCTTTTAATGGGTTTGTTTCAATGGACCCCAGTTTTTGGTGGGACGATCAATATATAGTGAAACAACTAGGAAAAACGGATTTAAATCAGATTAAAGACAAAAGAATCTATGTTTCTACTGCAGACAAATTTGAAAATTTTGAGCGAATCCCAAATGTATTCACAGCAAACATTAACAGTCATGAGCTTTTTAATGCAAACTTAAAAAATAAAGGATTTTCACCAACAAAAGTCGAATTAGAATATTTTGAAGAAGAAAATCATTGGACAGTTGCTTTGATGAGTTTGTATCACGGTATGCAATTCATTTACAAAGATTTAACAATGAAAAATATCAGTAACAGTTCTGTTGAAGATATTGTTGCGTATTACGAAACAAATTATAATGGTGGTTTTTTACCTCCAGAAAACGAGGTCAACACTATTGGGTATCAACATTTAAGAAACGATCCTAAAAAAGCTTTGCCTTACTTTAAATTGAATGTTAATAATTACCCGACATCATCAAATGCTTTTGATAGTTTAGGGGAAGCATATATGCTTTTAGGTGATAAAGAAAAGGCCATATCGAGCTATAAGAAATCTTTAGAATTGGATTCATCAAATGAAAATGCTTTTAAAATGATTCGAAAATTACAAACAAAATAAGCAGCTGTAATACTATACGCTTATAATCCTAAATCTACACTCCTGTACTTTCTCTTTTTACATTTATGTACATTTCATTGCTTTGTATCACAAATAAGTAAAATCTAATTATAAAATCACATTATGAATTATTCTAAAAAAACATATCATGTCACAATAGTTTTAACGGTAATTGTAACTTTTCTATTGAATTCTTGTACCAATTCATCATCAACAGTAACAAAGCAACCAAGTTTATCTGATTATACAGTTGGAGAAAAATGGGTTTGGAAATATAAAGGCATAACCACCGAAGGTGTAGTTCGTTCGGATGGAGAAGATGCAAGAGAAATAGTTAGCGCAGACGGTGTTTTAGGTATGGTAATCGGAATTGATACTATTCCAGTAGCAGAGATTGTAAAGCCAGAAATAAGCGAAACACCTAAGTATAACTGGCCTTTGAAAGTAGGTAAAAAGTGGAAATATGAGAATAATTGGACTAGTCAAGATGGTACAACAGGGTCGCAAAGTCAAGATGTTGAGATTTTATCTTTTAAAGAAGAAACGGTAGAAGCAGGAACATTTATGGCTTACACCATTCAATACAAAGGTGAAATTACGACTTCGAGAGGGTATAGTGCAGACGTGGAAGATGTTTGGCTGTACGCTCCTGAATTAAAAAATTTCATAAAACTTACGCAGACTCAAGATGACTTTTTGTACGATGAGGAATTAATCAAGTATTCAAACCCAAGTAAGAATTAATACTACTTGCTATTTACTTTTAAAAAAAGAAACAATGAAAAAATCATTCTTGTTATTATTTCTAATCGTAATTCATCTAACTTCTTTTGGACAAGAACTGAAATTTGATAAAGTGGCGTTGTCAGATTCAACAGCACTTGCTAATCAAATGCAACAGTTGGCAGCAGCATGTGTTAAACAAAAAATATCAGAGCTCGATGTATATAAATTACAAATAGTGAGTGGCAATTACAAACAAGCAATTGCCACAATTGAAAAAAGAATAGAAAATACACCCAAAGGGGAAAGGGTATATTTAGATTTATATCATCAGTTTGCGAAAGCAAAACTTTCTTCGAACTTTAAAGAAACATTTAAAAAATCATATGAAAATTATCTAATAAACTCTGATGATTTATTTGTGCTCAACCTAGACCACACCTTGATTACTAGAGATGGCACCGATTATTTTATATCTGATTTTGATGCTTTGTATAAAAATATTACCTCCGACAGTATTTCAATAGAAACAACACAAAACTTAGTCAAGAAATATTTTTTAAAAACCATATTTGCACCAACTAGAGACATTTTCTTTACAGAAATAAAGCAAGATCATAAACGTAGATATCACATAAATGATAGTATTATAATTCCGATGAAGGACGATGCAGAGATTTCTGCGGTATTAGTGCAACGAAAAGGGAATTCAACAACTAAAAATTCTGCCATATTGATTTCTTCTATTTATGCGGGAACTAATGAAACAGGGGCAATGTTGTCAGCTTCTAAGGGATATATTGGAGTCGTCGCCAATACAAGAGGAAAAAGATTTAGTAAAGGAGAAGCAAAACCTCTTGAATATGAAAATACAGATGTATATGAAGTAATTGATTGGATTAGTAAACAACCTTGGTCTAACCAAAAAGTTGGTATGTATGGTGGTAGTTATAATGGCTTTTCGCAATGGGCTTCAATGAAACATAAAGTACACCCAGCATTAAAAACAATTATTCCAATGGTGGCTATTGCTCCAGGAATAGATTATCCGATGGAAAATAATGTCTTGCATAATTTTTCATACTCATGGAATTTTTATGTAACCAATAACAAATATTTAGATAACGACGTTGCCAATGATAGGAATCGTTGGAATAATCTAAAAAATAAGTGGTTTACATCTGGTGTTGCTTTTAACAAACTAGATAGTTTAGATGGTGAAGTAAATAAGTTATGGAATACCTATATGAAACATCCTAGTTATGATAGGTATTGGAAAAAGATGATTCCGTATAAACAAGAGTTTGCTAAAATTGATATTCCGGTTTTAACCATTACAGGCTACTATGATGATTCTCAAAGAGGAGCGATGTATTACTATAACCAACATCATAAATATGCTAAAAATCCAAATCATTATTTGCTAGTAGGGCCATACGACCATTGGACCGCGCAAACAAAACCATCAGAATATTTAAGGAATTATAAATTGGATGAAACTGCTTTAATCAATATTAGATATAATATTGTTTATCAATGGTTTGACTATATTTTAAAAGGAAGTGAAAGGCCAGGCATTCTTAAGGATAAAGTAAATTTTCAGGTCATGGATACCGATACATGGATGCACAAATCAAGTTTAAAAGATATGACAAACGATACTTTGAAGTATCATTTAAGCGCTGATAGGACCAATGACTTTTATACTTTAAAAGCAAAAGCTAATGCTTCTAAGATTGAAATGACTGTTGATTTTGAAGATAGAGAAAGTATGAATAATACCGAATATTATCCATGGCCTTTAGAACGAGAAAAAATCAATTTAAAAGATGGATTGGTTTTTAAATCCGAACCATTAAAAGAAGAACAAATTATGAACGGTTCTTTTTTTGGCAATCTGGAATTTTCAATAAACAAAAAAGATGTAGACTATTCTGTAATTGTATATGAACTAACTCCAGAAAACAAGTATTTTCATTTAAGTTATTATATAGGTAGAGCGAGTTTTGCGAAAGATAGAGAACATAGAAATTTACTAACTCCGAATGAAAAGACCCTGGTTTCATTTAAAAATTCTAAATTAATAAGTAAAAAGTTAGAAAAGGGAAGTAGCATTGTAATTGTTGTTAATGTTAATAAAAACAACAATGCACAGATCAATTACGGAACAGGAAAAGATGTGAATGG
>CAJQNH010000242.1 GCA_905479615.1 uncultured Eudoraea sp. | reverse complement strand
AAGCGGCATATGAACGATTTGAACGATCTTAAAAAGAATTAATGCAAATAGAGCGAAATATTGACCATACTTTATTAAAGCCTACAGCAACACCTGGTGCAATAAGACAGTTATGCGCTGAAGCCCGGGAATTTAATTTTTTTGCGGTTTGTGTTAACAGTTGTTATGTTGCACTGGCAAAGGACGAATTGAAGGATTCCGGCATCAAAATAGCCGCGGTAGTTGGTTTTCCGTTAGGGGCCACATCTACTGAGGCCAAAGTATGCGAGGCACAACTCTGTGTTGATCATGGAGCAGATGAAATAGATATGGTTATAAATATTGGTTGGTTAAAATTCGGAGAATATGGTCTGGTAAAAGATGAAATAACCAAACTAAAACAAGCCATTGGGTCCAGGAAATTGAAAGTAATTATTGAGACTTGTTATTTAACTGCTGAAGAAAAAAAAATAGCCAGTATGCTGGTTGTTGAGGGTAATGCAGATTTTGTGAAGACTTCAACCGGATTTGGCTCAGGAGGAGCTACATTTGAAGATATTGAATTAATAAAACGCGTAATTAAAGACAAAATACAGATCAAAGCCTCGGGAGGAATAAAAGATAAAAAAACAGCTATACGTTACTTAAATATGGGCGTTTCGCGTTTAGGCACCTCCTCAGGAATTGAAATAGTTAAAGAAATTAATCCATAATCTATGAGTGCCCACATTGACGCAAAAAAAAATGAGATTGCCGAGACCGTTTTAATGCCGGGTGATCCACTACGTGCCAAATGGATTGCTGAGACGTTTTTAGATAACGCTTATTGTTACTCAAATATTCGTGGTATGCTGGGTTATACCGGGGAATTTAAAGGGCAACGTATTTCAATACAGGGAAGTGGCATGGGGATCCCTTCGGCCATGATTTACTATCATGAACTTATTAAAGAATACGATGTGAAACGAATAATCCGGGTGGGCACCGCAGGGTCTTATCATGAGGATGTTAAGATTAGGGATATCATTTTGGCCCTATCCGCTTCTACAAATTCGGGTATTAACAATGCAATATTTAATGATGTCAGTTATGCCCCTACCGCCAACTTCAATTTAATCATGAAGGCTGCTGTATACGGACAGGAAAACAACATTCCTATCAAAGCCGGTAATATTCTTTCTTCAGATCAGTACTATGACGAAGATCCTTTGGCCTACAAAAAATGGGCCAAATATGGAGTGCTATGTGTTGAAATGGAAGCCGCCGGACTTTATACAATAGCCGCAAAATATAATATTGAGGCACTGGCTATTCTTACAATTTCCGACTCTTTGGTGACCGGGGAAAAATGCAGTTTCGAAGAACGGGAACGAACTTTTGAAGAAATGGTTAAAATTGCGCTGAACATTTGCGAAGACTAAATTAGCATGCGTTAAACGATGATTTATAAGCACATCCCTGGCGTACTGGTAAAAGCTAAATTTTCTGATTGTAAAAAATTTCGATATCAGCTTACCATAGAAAATACATCAAAAACAAGCGGCAATACCCTTTGTGTTATCATGCAAAATCCCAGTGTTGCCAATGTAAAATTTGCGGACAAATCTGTTCAATTTCTGGAAAAACTAATTTTTGAAAAAGAAGTTGAGCCATTTAGAAACGTAAAAACTATTATAGTAGTTAATCTGTTTGCCTATATACAAACCAATGGTTTTCTAGGCTCTCCTGATAAAATCGGGAAAGAAAATGACAGTATAGTTCGGCACGCTATAACAGTTTCCGATATGGTCCTCATAGCCTGGGGGAAAACCAATTCTTATTCGGAACGCCGGAATGTAATCCATGCCATATTAAAGGATTATCCCCAAAAAAGCCTGCTTAATACCAAGGTACATCCATCAAGAGGAACTTATAAAGATTTTATCGAACCCTATTCTTTCTAAAAATCCTTTCTGCCTGCCTTTCTAATCAGACTATACATTGGCATAACTACCCATAAAATCAACATAAAAATTGAAATAAAGAACCCTGATCTCGTTCCGAAAAAAGATTTGAATACAGCGCCCGTATAACCCATAAGGGCAGATATATCTAATTTCAAAAGTATTAGTGTTCTGGAAAGATCTACGGGATTAAGCATTGTGGCCACCAAAGAATATTTATCTAAAGGATAGTCTTCAAATATTATAAGCGATAATAGAAACAACCCATCATAAATTACCGCGAAAAACAGCCATAATAATACGGCATAACCAAATCCTTTAATTTTATTTTCATTGGACAATGCAATGTTAAACGACAGAGCTGTGAAAATTAGAGTCAGAAATGCTCCCACCACCAATAATAGTGTAAAATCCCAAATGGCATTGCTCCTAAAAAGTCCGTATGCAATAAAGGGAATCCCAAGTCCCATTACCAAACTTAAGGTCAAAGAACCCGCTACGCCTAAATACTGCCCTGTAAAAATAGAAGAACGTTTAATAGGTAGCGCCAATAAAAGTTCAGTAAATTCTTTAGAATTATAGAAGTACATTACTCCAAAAATTGTGCCTATTAGAGGAACCAGGACTATGATCACATTCATTAAGGTAATAACTGCTTTGGAAACATCATTGTTAAGAAACAAAAGGACAAAACCAAGGGCAAGATAAAACAGAAAATACACATAGCTCCATCTGCTTCGCATTAGGTCGTAAAAGCTGTATTTCAGTATTTTAAACATTCTCAAAATTTGTTGCTATTCTAGCTATAGCATGGTCAAAATTATTTTCGCCTGTCCTTTCTTTGAGCTCTTTGATAGTTCCCTTAAAATAGATTTTACCTTCCAGTAGATATATTATTGTATCAGCCATTTCTTCAACAAACTGCATGATATGAGTTGTAATCAAAATAGTTTTGCCCTGGTTCTTTTCCTTTTGAATAAGCTTTTTTAAACTAATTAAGGCAGCAGGATCCAAACCTGTGGTAGGTTCATCCAAAATAATTAGCGGACTGTTAAACATAAAAGCCAAAAGTATGTTTACCTTTTGCCTGGTGCCGCCAGACAAGGAAGCCAGTTTACTATTTAAATATGGAGCTAATCCAAAGCTTGAAATAAGATCATCATCCTGACTTGGCTTTTGCCTTAAATCCTTGATCATTGCTATTAGTTCAAATACCTTTAAATTCCCCGGAAAATTTGCTATCTGGGGCAGGTAGTTGATTTCCTGTCTGTATTTCCAATTTTTTTTAACAGCCTTACCTTCTACTTCAATTTCACCTGAAGTAGGAATTACCATTCCTAAAATACATTTTATTAGAGTGGTTTTCCCTGAACCGTTAGGGCCAAGCACAGCATAAATGCCCGGGCTTTTAATAGAAAGGTTTGTTCCGCTAAGCACGTGATTCCTGCCAAATTTTTTGTGGAGGTCTTCAATTCTTATCATTTTATTCTTTTCATAAGGGGGCTATTATCCATTAGATTATCTGGTGTAAAAATGGGCGATACTTTTTCTGAAAAATCTATGATATCCATAAATAAACTGCGCAGTAGCACAATAGTTTCAGGGGTTCTGTTCACGATATATGAAAATAGTTTAACAGGTCTGTAAGGTACATCTCCTATACCATCTTTGTTTAAATCATAGCCTGAATAATCGCTCCAATAATTTTCTTTAAACACATTGTCGTTAATTTTACTGTTATAAGAAATATCAAAGGAATTATGTAAAAAATTGTTATTGACAAACGAATTCGAATAACATGCCCCTTTTACTTTCAAAGCCCATCCATTACTAATAAATTCATTGTTGTAATAATTTATTCTATTGGATCCTTCTACATTGATACCGATGGTATTATTGGTAAAAATATTGCCTGTAATTTCTGCATCATTGATCTCTTTTAATAACAAACCAAAAGAAGCTGTACCCCAGTTTTTTGAAAAAGTATTGTTACGCATTGTAATTTTCTTTGAAAACATTACGGCCACACCAGCGCCATTGTTCTCGAAGGTATTATTTGTATACACATCATCGTTCGAAAACATAAAATGAAGGCCATACCTCAGATTATTTGTGCTCAGGTTGTTATTGATGGTAACATTATCAGAAAACTCCAGGTAAATACCATCGCGTACACCTTGTACACTATTTTGGTCTACCTGAACATTGTGGCAATACCATAATTGAATACCATTACCAGAATTATACTCATCCACTGCATCGCCATTAATCTTGTTGTTATACACTTTACCGTTATTCGATTTTTCAAGATATATACCGAAAAAGAGCTTTTCCAATACTACGTTCTGTATCAGGAAGTTTTCACTTTTAACTACCCGGATAGCGGCGTAATCTGTAGTGTAACTGGTACCGACGTTAATAATGTGTAGTCCATCAATAGTCACATTATCGGAAACAATGCGTATGATTTCGCCACGGTCTTCGCCGTCTACTACGGGGTAGTTTTCACCCTTCAAGGTTAATGGTTTGTCTACAAGGATATTGAACTCTTTGTAGGTGCCTTTTTTGATAAGAACAGTATCAAATTTTGAAGACTTTGAAACAGCATCTTTAATAGACCTAAACTCACAGTCTGAGCATACTACCAAGGTCTTTGCTTTTAAACTAAAGATACTTAGAAACAATATTCCCAATAGAAAAAATCTACCCATAATCAGTATTACCTTATTATAAGGAATTTTGAATTCTCGAGTGCTTTTACCCAATGTTTTTCATCTTTAGGAAAGGAAAAATGTTGATGTTTGGAAAGATGGTACTCTTTCTGATTGATATAAAAAATAATAGCGCCCTCCAATACAATTAATTGTACATCTTTTGGTGACACATGTTCAGGAAAGATAGCGTTTTTTTCAAGGCTAATAGTTAATATTTTTAAGTTTTCAGTATTTACCAGCTTATGAATCTGAAGCTTATTATACTCCTGTGAATTAATTCCATTATTAACCGTATACATCATTTTAATTATTCATGTGTTTCAAAAGTTCATTCCAGGAATAGAGCTCTCCTCCATTTTCTTCTTTTGCCACGGTTGCAGCTTCCATATTGTCAAATGCGGTTAAGAATTCCCCCATGGGACTGGGTATATTTTCACTTATCAGATAAGTTGCCTCCTGTGCGGCTTTCAGTTCTCCTGGTTGCTCATAGTAATTGCAGAAATAAAGTGCAACTTCAACGGTATCTATGTCTTTCCTATGATTAAGCATACATTCCACCGCGTCAAATTTAAATGCCTTCCCTTTTTTAGTTACTATTTGAGCAGCATGTTGCTTATCCACAATAATCATCGAACAAAAATGGCATCCATCAGAACCATAATTAATTGGTTTTGGATTAACCTCGCACGATACAAATGTCAAAAGTGCTATAGTTACTAAAATGAATCTACTTATCATTTGTTTTTACTTTAATCGGTCTTACCGACTTGGCACTGCTTTCGGGTTTCCATGCTTTTTTACCCACAAAAAATGCCATTACAGTCAGCATCATACCCACAAACATGAACCACGCACCTGTCGATGGCAAGGAGGTTACGTCAAAATTAAGCATTTTTACATGGCCAAAAAGTGGAGGTTTGTAACTAACAGGAGTGCCATCTGCGTTGGTGAGTTTCATTATAGCATTAGGATCCAGGTTGGTGCCGTAATCTACCATCCATGCATTAAAATCATACATCCCCAGTACTCCTAAGATACTCATCAATACGAACCATCCCATAAACCATTTATAGCTAACTTTTTCAAAAAATCCCAGCAGGCCTATCAATACACCTAAGGCCACCATTCCTCCAATGACCCATGGAAAGGTACTAAACTCCCACATATCCTCAGGTTTTGGTAGTGTACGCATGCCAATGTAGTGATTAAGACCGTCAATGTTCTGAATATCAAATTCATCAACTCCCTTAATACCATCAATATAAATATTCATTCCCAATGGTTCCGGATATTGAGGTGCTCCGAGCATTATGTTCCAGAGCGGGAAAACGTACAATCCCAAAAGAAACAAAGGACCAATGATCATCAGGATACTTGCTTTTTTCATCATTTCTGCTTTTTGATTGTTTACAAATCAAACGTGGCTTTGGAAGGATACTTTAATTTGTGAAAAAAGCGGGCAGGTCTTAGACACAGCCCGCTTTTATATGTGAAATAAAATTATTTACCAGAGTACTTTCATTCGCCTAAAGACCATGAAAGGTCAATATTTGAATTAGCAGGAGATACTCTAACATAACCTTGCATTTCCTGGTGTAAGGCAGAACAAAAATCGGTACAGTAGAATGGCCATACTCCAACCTTTTTAGGTTCCCATAACGAGGTCTTGGTTTGCCCCGGCATTACTAGAATTTCAGAAGTCCCCTGACCAATAATGGAGAAACCATGTGGCACATCAAAATCTTGCTCGTGGTTAGTGATATGGAAATAAACCTTATCCCCTACTTTGACACCCTCAATATTGTCGGGTGTAAAATGACTTCGGATGGTAGACATATAAACATGGACTTCATTCCCATTGCGTTCAACACGCGCATCATCAACACCTATCGTAGCATATTTATGCTTATTTTCATCCAATCGATAGATTTTTTTCGAATTTGATGCTAACAACTCGGCAGGACAACCAGCGGCATAATGCGGTTCCCCGTGGGTTGGAAAATCATAAATCAATTCCATTTTTTCTCCTGAAATATCATAAATCTGAGCAGAGTGCTCCATTTCAGGACCCGTAGGAAGATACCTGTCTTTGGTAATCTTGTTCATAGCTACCACATACTTACCGAAAGGCTTCCTTGAATTTCCACCCGGAATCATTAAATGTCCTACGGAATAATAGGTTGGTTTTCTATCGATAACCTCCCATGTGCCAACTTTCCATTTTACCACTTCCGAAGAAATAAAGAAGGTAGTGTACGCATTTCCTTTTTCATCAAATTCGGTATGTAGCGGGCCTAGGCCTCCACTTTTTACGACACCAGCCAAAACATCCTCAAATTTCAATATAGGAATGCCATAAGCATCACCATCGAATTTTTTGCCTTCGATGGCGGCCAACATTTTATCAAAAGAATGTACAGTAAGGTCTGCGGATAGTTTTCCATTACCGATAATATATTCTCCTGTTGGATCTACGTCACAACCGTGTGGCGATTTAGGAGTAGGCAAAAAGTACAAAGATCCGGGTACTTGAGTTGGATCTACAGTAATTACCTCTTTTTTCATGGTAGAGGTTCCGGTATGAGTTTCCTCGTCATATACATTGTGGGCATAATCCGCGGGCATTTTAGTCCCTCCTCCATTTTTAACATACTCTTCAATTTTTTTCCAGTTTACGGCGGCGATAAAATCCTTGTCATTTTGCGAAGCATTAACTTCCAATAAAGAACTGGCCTCTTCGGTATTATATGTTGTAAAGAAGAACCATCCATGAGATTTTCCACGACCCGGATGCGAAAGATCATAATTGAATCCTGGCATCAACACCTGGAATTCCAGATTCATTCGCCCATTATCAGGCGCAACACTAATAAAAGACAAAGCGCCTTTAAAATTTCCTTTGTATTCATTAATAGGCATATCGCGCTGTGGCACAGGTACCGAAAAGCGTGTTCCAGCCACCACATACTCAGTGTTTTCCGTTATGAATGACGAACTGTGGTTACCCGCACTGTTCGGAACCTCAATAATCTCTTCAGTCTCAAAAGTACTCAAACTTACCCTTGCTATACGGGGAGTATTGTTACCGTTTACAAAAATCCATCGACCATCCAATTCACCATTAGTTTGTGAAATATCAGGGTGGTGTAAATCATCCCAGGGAATAAATCCAAAGGAAGTATTCAACATTGGTTTGGTTTCTTCCGAATAACCATATCCGGAGGTCGGGAATTGTGAGAATACCGGGATTTCCTTGAACAAACGTCCTGAAGGAAGTCCATATACAGTAAGGTTGCCGCTATAACCTCCGGAAAGGAAAGCGTAGAATTCGTCTTGTTCACCAGGAGCTATGTATACTTTTTCGGCAGCGCTTGAGGATAAAGCCCCATTGGATTTCTGAGATTGGTTGTTGCAGCCGCTTAAGGTAATTCCTAACCCAAAGAGGATACAAATTAAATAGTTTAAATTTTTCATTGTTTTATTTTTAGTTTTAATTGTTTATGTTTTCTATTCTTCCGGCGGCAACATTACCTTGTCTACCACATGAACAATTCCGTTCCCTCCTTTGACACTCCCTATTATTTTAGCGCCTCCAACAAAAACATCATCCCCTTCAACAACAATCATTACATTTTGATCATTGGCCTGCCCTAATTTTTTAAATTTCTTTAGAAAATCTTTAGAATAATTTCCGGGTGTAACATGATATTTTAAGATATTGGCTAATGCATCTTTATTTTCCGGCTTTAACAAGTTGTCAACTGTTCCTTCAGGTAATGCAGCAAAAGCTTCATTAGTAGGTGCAAATACCATTAACGGACCAGCATTTACCAAAACATTTTCAAGGTCAGCAGCTTGTACAGCCGCAACTAAGGTTGTATGATCAGGAGAACCAATAGCAATCTGTAGTACATTGGGCGTTGATCCGTCATCTTCAATAAAGGCCTGGCCACGTTCTTTGTCTTCTTCAGTTGTTGGTGATGTTGAAGAAGTTGTTCCTTCTGTTTTAGCTTCATTTTTACAACCGACAAATAAAATCAGCATAAAAAATGAGCCCGCAAGTAATCTAAATCTAGTTATTGTTTTCATATGATTGTTTATTATAAAGTTCTAAAATACTCCAGGACAGCCCTGGCTTGTTCTTCAGTAAGACCTTGATTCGCCATTGGTGAACCGTTAAACTCTACCAACAAATCTTTCGCCAATGGATCTTCTTTTACCATCTGATCAGGATTAAGAATCATGTTCATAACCCATTCCGGTGTACGTCTCTCAAGGATGCCGTTAGGGGCCGGGCCAATAAATTTTTTACCTAATCTATGGCATGCCAGGCACATTTGGTCATACAATTCTTTTCCTGAACTTGCCATTGCCTGATCAATTTCCGGATTTAAGGTGACTGAAGTCACAGGCCCTAAACCTTTGTTAGTTAAATCTATACGCTCTGATGCTTTTGTCACTTCAGTATCAGGAGTACTTACAGGCTTCTCCGTTTCTGTCTTTTGCCTGGTGACACTAAAACCGTCTTTTTTCTTTTCTTCTTTTCCGCCACAACTCATCAATATTAGAGCGAGTAAGAATACGGCAGTCTTAATTAGTTGTTTCATTCTTTTGTTTTTGTTAATTATTGCCCAAAAATAGGAGTGGTAAGGTAATAAAAACATGATATTAATCATATTTAAGATAAAAATATCTTTTTAATATTACAATCCTAAAATATAGGACAAACATGCTTTCAAATTCTTCGAAATATGCTCTCAAGGCAGTATTGTTTCTTGCATTACATGCCAATGAGAATAATAAAATGATGGTGAAAGATATTAGTGAAAGAATAAACGTTCCAAAAGCCTATATAGCCAAACTATTACAAGAACTTTCCAAACGTAGGATTCTCTCTTCCACCAAAGGTCCCAAAGGCGGGTTTTATATTAATGAAGCAAATAAAAATCAACCTATAATGAAAATTATAGATATTATCGACGGTAAAAAAAGAATAGAATCCTGTGCACTAAGTTTGGAAGATTGTAATGAACACATACCTTGCCCGCTTCATGCCTTAATTAATCCCTCAAGATCAAAAATGATTGCACTACTGGAAAGCAAAACCATAAATGACCTGGCCATGGATTTAAAATTAAACAAAGCTTTTTTACCTGTCTGATTAACTTCTTGGAGTACTTCTTAAAAAAGTGTAATTTAAGCTTCTTTAAAAAGAAAGTATCAACTTTAGCAATCCAACATGAAGAAGAATCAATCAAGAAGGTCATTCTTAAGACGGGCCGGTTTAGGCGCAGCTGCAATTTCGACAGCACCACAAATTTTAGCTTCCTCTTATAACCAAAAACTATTACTCAACAGAACCTATAAAGAAAATACCTTTGCTATAAATGATCAGATAAATCTGGCATTAATAGGATCCGGTATTCAAGGAATCTACGACACTACCGCTGCATTAAAGGTACAAGGCGTTAAACTTGTAGCCGCCTGTGATTTGTACCTAGGCAGGTTAGACAGGGCTAAAGAACTTTGGGGAGACGATATAGCTGTGACCAGGGATTATCGCGAGATACTTAGCCGCAGTGACGTTGATGCTGTTATTGTGGCAGTCCCGGATCACTGGCATAAAAAAATCACCATTGAGGCCATGAATGCAGGAAAGGCGGTCTACTGTGAAAAACCAATGGTGCAAAATTTTACAGAAGGCCATGAAATAATTAAGGCTCAAAAAGATACAGGGATGTTATGCCAGATAGGAAGTCAGGGGATGTCTTCTTTAGGTAACGAAAAAGCACGGCTTCTTTATGAAGACGGTGCAATAGGGGATTTGGTAATGCTGGATATGTATAACGACCGTTATTCTTCTGAAGGGGCATGGCAATATCCAATCCCGCCTGATGCCGATCCAACTACAGTAGATTTTGATACCTTCCTGGGCACTGCTCCACAAGTCCCGTTTGATAAAAAACGCTTTTTCAGATGGCGAAATTACAGGGATTATGGAACCGGGGTTGCCGGAGATCTCTTTGTTCATGCATTTTCGACATTAAATTATATTATCAGTTCCAAAGGTCCCTCCAGAGCAATTTCAACAGGAGGCTTACGCTATTGGAAAGACGGGCGTGATGTTCCGGACGTAACATTAACTTTTTATGATTATCCGGAATCTGAGACACATGCTGCCTTTAATGCCTCATTCAGGGTAAATTTCATTGCCGGATCTGGTGGCGGAGGAGGTTTCAAGCTGGTAGGAACAGAAGGAGTAATGGAGGTAGGATCGAATTCTGTAAAACTACTCCGCTCCAAATTGGGAATGACGCCTGGTAATTACTCCATGGTTGCCTATACGGAAGCAACTCAAAAGAAAATCAGAGCAGAATATGCCTCTAAAAACCTGGAAAGCAGAGAATCTGCATTGAATATTGGGGAAACACTTTGGGAAGCGCCAGACGATTACAAAGGAGGTCACTATGATCATTTTTATAATTTCTTCCAGGCAATCCGTGGTAAGAACACTATAATTCAAGACCCTAATTTTGGCCTTAGGGCAGCAGGAGCGGCCTTACTGGCAAATGAAAGTTATTATAAAAATAAACCGGTTAACTGGGATCCTATCGGTATGAAATTAACCTAATTAGCAAATTATGAAAAATCTGATACTCTGCTTTTTTATCGTTTTCACTGCATATATCAATAATGCCCAAACTGATCCTATAAACGTAATTGTTTTTGGTGCACACCCCGATGATTGCGATATAGATACTGGGGGAACGGCTATACTATTAGCCAGATTGGGCCATAAGGTAAAATTTGTTTCACTTACCAATGGTGATGCCGGTCACTATGGAAAAGGAGGCGGAGCCTTGGCCAAAATCAGGATTGCCGAAGCAAAAGAAGCAGGGAAGCGATTTGGAGTTGAATACACCGTTTTGGACAATCACGACGGAGAATTAATGCCTACCCTGGAAAACAGATTAAAGGTAATCCGTGAGATCAGAAAGTGGAATGCAGATGTGGTAATAGCTCCCAGGCCAAATGATTACCACCCCGATCACCGTTATACGGGAATTTTGGTTCAGGATGCGGCTTATATGGTTATCGTTCCTAATGTTGCTGCAGATACGCCACCGCTAAAAAAGAATCCCGTTTTTTTATATTCTGAAGATGGCTTTCAACGCCCTAATCCTTTTAATCCTGATGTAGTTATAAATATTGATGCTGTTTTCGATCAGAAAATTTATGCAATGGCTGCCCATAAATCACAGTTCTTTGAATGGCTTCCTTGGACTTCCGGAAATTTGGATAAGGTTCCGAAAGAAGAAAAAGAACGTTTAGAAATGCTGGCAAACTGGCGCTCCTCCAAACCTAATAATTCAACGATGGCATCTCTGAAAAAATGGTATGGAGATAAAGCCTCGGAAGTAAAGCATGTAGAGAGTTTTGAAATTTGCGAATACGGAAAACAACCTACAGATGCAGAGTTAAAAAAGCTGTTCCCAATGCTCAACACTCAATAGCAAAGTGCTAAACTCCATAGTCTGTCCCAAGCTTCTTCAATAGAGATATTCTTTGCGCGTTACGAATGGTCTCCCTCGTTTGATGTATTTGTACATAAATAAAGGGGAATCGTTTTGGATTCCCCTTTATCATATCAATCAATCATTTAACCTAAAACTATAATTTGAATGTGATTACAGGAATTTTGGAATGATTGGTAATATCCTCTCCAATACTGCCCATAAAGAAATGTGATAGTCCTTTTCTGCCATGAGTGGGTATTCCGATAACATCGGCATGAATACTTTCACTAAAATTTAAAACGCCTTTCTCTACACTATAATCATTATAAATACTCACTTCCTTACCGGCACCAGCCTTTTGCAAATACTTGTTTACTTTTTCATAAGCATCCTGAGTGCTTAAAAAATTGTCTCCCGGAGTATTTATATAGACCAAATGCAATTTTGCTGATAATTTATCTGCAAAATCCTTGGCTTTTCGAAATGCAATAAGGCTTTCATCTTTAAATGCGCAGGCAAATACAAAATTTTCAGCCTTGAAATCTTCCATTTCATCTTTAATTACAAGAACCGGAATATCAGAATTTCTCACCACTTTTTCGGCATTGGAACCCACAAATATTTCTTTAAGCCCATCGCTCCCATGAGAACCCATAATAATCATATCAGCCCCATGTTTTTCGGCAATATCATTTACTTCACTAAATACTTTAAAATGCTTTATAATAGGAGTCACTTTTTTTACATCCTTTAAATAAGGTTTGTTTAAAAACTCAGAAATTCGTTTTTCAGCCATTTTAATGAGAAAAACAGTTTGTTCAGGATGAAATCCTTCTGAAGATGAAATCATTGCCTCATTCAATTCCAGCATATGAAGTGCTATAATCTCTGCGCCATGCTTTTTAGATAGGGAGGCTGCAGCTTTTAAGGCATATTCAGATTGCTCGGAGAAGTCTATGGGTACTATGATTGTTTTCATGATCTTAGATTTTAAGGTGAATAAAACACTTTTAAATGGTCATGGAAAATAGCCTGGTTTCAGGTGCTTTCCTATGTAATAACAAATCAAATGCCATACATATGTTTCTTATAAAGGGTCTCCCCTTTTCAGTAACTCTAATTCTATTATCGTCAATTTCAACTAATTCGTCTTTTTCCATTTCCCTTAGCCTGGTCAAAATCTGCTCAAAAAGTTCAATATTTTCACTTTCCTGATCCCAACTTGACTCAAAGCTACACATTAAATTTAATATTTGTCTTCTTATAAATTGATCTTCATCTGTTAAAATATGTCCTCTGTAGATAGGTATAATATTATTTCCTACCAGGTGTTCATATTCCTCAAGGCTTTTAACATTTTGTGCAAAGCTATACCAGCTATCGCCAATACTAGAAACTCCAAGACCAATCATCAATTGCGTTTTGGAGGCAGTATAGCCCATAAAATTTCTATGAAGTTTTCCAGATTCCATTGCTGTGTACAAAGAATCGCTTGCCAGAGCAAAATGATCCATTCCAATTTCATGGTAACCTACCTCAGCTAATAAAGCTTTTCCTTTCTCATACTGGATACGCTTTTCTTCGGCGGTGGGCAAATCTATATCGTTATATCCTCTTTGACCATTCCCCTTAAGCCAGGGCACATGAGCATAGCTATAAAATGCCAAACGATCAGGCATTAACAATTTGGTTTTTAAAATAGTATCCTTAACATGTTCCAGCGTTTGATGTGGGAGTCCAAAAATTAAATCGTGGCCCACAGAGGTATATCCAATTTCACGAGACCATTCCGTAACATCTCTTACCTTTTCAAAAGACTGAATACGGTGAATTGCTTTTTGTACGGTATCGTTATAATCTTGCACACCAAAACTCACCCTTCTAAACCCCAGATCAAATAACATTTGTAAATGAGTCTTGGTAGTATTATTGGGGTGCCCTTCAAAACTAAATTCATAATTTTCTGCTTTTTCCGCAAACCTAAATATTCCGTTAATTAAGACTTTAAGGTGATCGGGAGAAAAGAAAGTCGGGGTACCTCCTCCCAAATGTAATTCCTTAATTTTGGGCTTGGTATCAAAAAGTTCG
>CAJQNH010000241.1 GCA_905479615.1 uncultured Eudoraea sp. | reverse complement strand
CCATGTGTTGTTGAGCTGCTTTTGCAGTTCCATAGGCCACATTGTTTGGCCCGGCTACCAAACCATTTTTACTAGCGATGGAAATAATATCTCCTCCCAATCCTTGTTTGCGCATTACCTCAACCGCCTGTTTAGCCAAGTCGAACTGTCCTTTTACCAAAACATTTTGTAATATATTCCAATCTTTATCTGTGGTATCTTCTAAAGGTTTTGAAATTGCCAATCCTGCACTGTGCACTACAATATCAACGCCTCCAAATTCTAAACATGCTTTTTTATAAGCCTTTGCTATTGAATCTGTACTGGTTACATCACAAACCGCATAGGTTGAAACATCTCTTTTGTAAGTTGCATTGGCTTCAATCAATCTGTCTTCAGCAATATCTGTCAATATTACATTGGCGCCTTCTGCTGCTAATTTATCAGCAATTGCTTTTCCAATTCCACCCCCGGCACCTGTTATTAATGCTACTTTTCTGGACAATGGTTGCTCTTTTGGCATCCGAGATAATTTTGCTTCTTCTAACAACCAATATTCAATATCAAATGCCTCTTGTCTTGGCAAGGAAGTATAAGAAGTAATCGCTTCCGCACCACGTATCACATTTATGGCATTGATATAAAATTCGCTTGCAACCCTTGTTGTTTGTTTGTTTTTTGCAAAACTAAATATTCCAACTCCTGGATAAATTATGATTACCGGGTTGGCATCACGCACTGCCGGACTATTGTCTTTCTTACAGGTATTATAATAGTCTATATATTCTGCTCTATAGGCTTCAAAGGCAGGTTCTAATTTTTCTAAAATGGCTTCTACATCATTTAAATCTTCATTCTTTTCTAAATTTAATACCAAAGGCTGAATCTTTGTTCTCAAGAAATGGTCCGGACAAGAAGTTCCCATGGGAGCCAGCCTTTCCAAATCGTAACTATTGATGTATTCCAAAACTACAGGATTATCTGTAAAATGGCCAATCATTTTGTTTTCTGAAGAACACAAGCCTCTTAACAACGGCATGAGTTGTGCTGCTTTATCTAATCGTGCTGCCTTAGGTATACTTGTAATTCTTTGCCCACCAAAAACAACTCCTTTTTCTTTTATTTTTTCTTCGATATAGTTAGAAGCCATTTCAATCACCTCCAAGCTATTCATATAGCATTCATAAGAGGTATCTCCCCAAGTAAATAAGCCGTGAGAACCTAAAACGATTCCACGAATGCCCGGATTATCAGCCAAACATTTTTCCAATTGCAAGCCTAAATCAAACCCTGGACGTTGCCACGGCACCCACCCCATAGTATCTCCCCAAATTTCTTTGGTTACTTGCTCACTATTTTCAGCTGCAGCGACTGCGATTAAAGCATCTGGATGTAAATGATCAATATGTGCAAAAGGTAACAAACCATGCAAAGGTGTATCTATAGACGGGGCTTTACTATTTAAATCATAAATACAATGATTAAATAAACCCACCATACGATCTTCATCTTCCAGACCTCCATATACGTTCTTTAAATCGCGTAATCTGCCAGTATACAATCCTGCAATACCTGCTCTGTTTAATGTACCAATATCTCCACCAGAACCTTTTACCCACATCACTTCAACTTCTTCATTTGTCAAAGGGTCTTTTTCAATAGTTTTACAACTCGTATTCCCTCCTCCGTAGTTTGTGATTCTTAAATCGGCTCCTAATATATTAGATCTGTAGAGAAATAAGTCTACTTGATCATCTACAAAAGAGGCTGCTTTTTTATCATCCCATAAATAATCTACATGGTTGAATTTGCCTGCTGTATTTTTCATAAAAAACTAAATTACAAATTTGATTATTAGACAAATCTAAAGCACCTTTAAAGTATTTCTGTCCTGTACTGTCATGCTTAGATATTAATTAATTCTATTAATAATTACTCAGGCCTACATTTTTCTATCTTTGAGCCACAACTATCAGAAAAAATAAAATCTATCCAAATAAAATAATAATATGGACGCTTCTAAATACATCGATATTGATGAAAATTCGCGAAAGCCAAAATATATTCAAATCGTAGATTCTGTTACAGATAATATCACTTTAGGTAATTTTGTTGTGGATGATAAGATGCCTTCTATCAACATGTTAAGTGAAGAATTTTATTTATCTAGAGATACCGTAGAGAAGGCGTATAAAATTTTAAAAGAACGAAAAATCATTACTTCTGTAAGAGGCAAAGGGTTTTATATTTCACAAACCAATTTAATTTCAAAAACCAATATTTTGTTTCTTATTAATAAATTAAGTTCTTATAAATTGCAAATTTACAATGCATTTAACCATAGCATTGGGGCGAATTCACATACCGATCTTCAAATTTACCATTGTGACGAATCTTTATTCTTGAATTTATTAGAAAAAAACAAAGGTGCTTACGACTATTATGTTGTGATGTCGCATTTTAAGAATGACGATTTCAAACATATTAGTGCTCCGGAAAGTGTTGTTAAGGCCCTAAACAAACTTCCGAAGGAGAAATTGATCATGTTAGACAATCTCAATGATAAAATTGATGGAAAAATCATTAAGATTTATCAAGACTTTGAAAATGACATCTATGAGTCTTTAATAGAAGGCTTTAAAAAAATAGTTAAATACAAGAAATTAGTATTGGTATATCCTGCTAAATCTGTGTACCCTTATCCAAAAAGAATTGTAAACGGTTTTCGAAAATTTTGTATTGAAAAGTCTTTAGATTTCGAAGTTATTGATGAAATTTATGATGATATGATTCTTAAAAACGGCGATTTATTTATTACGATTGTCGAGGATGATTTAGTAAATTTAATAAATCAGATACGAGGCAACGAATTTAAAATAGGCAAAGAAATTGGAGTACTTTCTTATAACGACACACCTTTAAAAGACCTTCTGGGGATTTCAGTGGTTTCTACCGATTTTAAAACGATGGGAGAAAAAGCGGCTCAAATGATATTGAATAATGAAAAATGTGAAATTAAGAATCCTTTTAATTTTATTGATCGAGCGTCTATGTAGTGTCTGGTGGAACTCAACGTTTTGTTTATTTCCAATTGGTTCCTCCCGATCAATTGGCTCAACATAAGCAAGTAGTCATAAGAGGCAATTATTAACCTTGTTCTAAAATAGCCATTCCACAGCGCTTCTTGATAGCTTAAAACTTCTTTTGCAGCTGGATTATCGGAATGTTAATATTTAGCATTATAGGCTAACTTCAATCATAAAACAAGTCACTCGATAGCGATTGACAGGTCTATTGCGCATCTTTTTTCAATTTTTCAAAACGCAACTTCAATTCTTCTAAAACATCCTTATACGCTGGATCAGCAATACTATTCTTTTTTTCTTTTCCATCTGTTTCCAAATCGTACATCTCTTCAAAAGGTGGATCAAGTTCGGGATAAATAATGTATTTATATTTCTTGCTTACCAAAGCTTCAGATTTAGGAATGGTTGGTATTTCAAGCTTATGCTCGTAAAAGAAATCATTTCTTTCGGGCTTATCGTCGTCCAAAAGGGTGATTGCATTTATACCCTGCATTTTTTCTGGAATTTCAACGCCTGCCAAGGAAAGAATAGTCGGTGCCACATCAATATTCAAGGCAAAATCATCCACTTTCTTACCTCTATTATCTTCAGAAGCTCGTGGGTCATAGACAAAAAATGGAACCTTAATCGACTCCTGATGAGGATACCACTTCCCTGCGAGACCGTGCTCGCCTAGGTAAAATCCATTATCACCCATAAAAATGATGATGGTATTGTCAGCTATATCTAACTCCTTCAGCTTTTCGACCATTTCACCTATGCAATCATCAACTCCTGTAATCAGGCGATAGTACGATCGAACGGATTCTTGATACTTTTCTTTGTCTAAAAATCGCATTTCCCATCTCCTTCGGGCTTCATTTTGCAGCAATTGATTGCCATTACGCGGACGTTTAAAATCGTCAGGAAACATATCGTAGTATCGATTTCCCGCTGTCTCAGGTAGGTCAAATTCCTCGTTTGCATACAAATTCTTATATCGTTCTGCATAAATAAATTGACGTGCATCGCCATCCTGAACATGAGGTGCTTTGAAACTTACCGATAAACAAAAGGGGCCTTTGCTACCCAAGCTATCTAAAAAGTTATCAATTCTACTCTCAATCAAATCGGTATAATGGATAAAGTTACCTTCTTCATCCTTGTTTTCATAAACGGGTTGATGTACTTTTTCAGCCTTCCAATAATCAAAGTATTCCTTTGGTTGTTCCAGACCAATGCCATACTTACCAATAAACCCAATTTTATAATTGGCATTATTTTTCAATAAAAGAGGGTACGTGTTGGCTAGCGTTTCATTTTGAAGGGTATCATGAAAACTGTTGATCCCGTGTCGTGACACGTACTGTCCTGTTAGAATACTTGCCCTGCTTGCTACACAGATGGAGGTAGTTACATGTGCATTGGTAAACAGTATGCCTTGATTGGCCAACCGATCCATGTGCGGTGTTTGGATAATTTCATTCCCCATGGCACCTAGGGCATCCCATCTTTGATCATCTGTTAGGATAAAAATTATATTTGGAGATTCCGCTTCCTTATGGCAACTCATCAAACACAAACCCAAACATAATATCAGATAAATACGTGTACTATTTTTCATCTCATTTTACTATTAATTTTTTAAAGATATTCATTGTATCTCACTTAAGTAGAAATGCCTCGGTCAATAATTTCTATATACGGCCGAATAGATAGTAATCTGCCTGCGTCATCGCGTTTCTTCTTGGCTATTACCATGTCGCTTTTCCAATCGTAATTCACCACAAATGAATGTTTGAGAGTTGCTTTCAATGTGCTCTATAGTTTAATTCGCTCTATATTTATTTCACAGTTTTTTTATTCATAACATGTATCAACCTGGCAACATTTATCAAATTCATCCAACGTAAGGTTCATGGTTTGAGATCACAATATTATCGCTTGTAAATAAGAAAATCATCCTGTACTGTCCTGATGACTTTCTCATAACTCTTTGATGTTAAAGAGATGCATGTTTTCTATAAAGCATATAATGGTAATTCTCGGTTTCATATTCAGATTATACTAAACTCCATTATTTATTAAAACAGTATAGTACAGGATGCAATCTTTTTATATTTTTAGTTTCTTGCACTTTTACAAATCAAAACATTACGAATGTCTACTAAAATAAAATCAAGCACTTCATTATTCTTTGTAATTGTAGTCCTTGTATTTGTGCAGTGCACTGCACCTATAAAAACCTCACAAGTCGATTTTGACACCATGGTCTCCGATTTTAAAACTCCAATGGATGAGAATACCCTATGGTGTTATTGGTATTGGATTGGAGACAATATTTCAAAAGAAGGGATTACCAAAGATTTAGAGTCTATGAAAGCAGCCGGAATTGGTGCGGCTTTTATAGGAAATATCAATCCGGAAGAAAAAGACGGCCCCGTACCCATGCTCAGTGAAGATTGGTGGAGTCATATGGTACATGCTGTAAACGAGGGGAAGCGCATAGGGGTAGATATCGGATCGTTTAACTGCCCTGGATGGAGTATGTCGGGTGGACCTTGGATCACTAGCGATAAAGCAATGCGCCATATGGTATATTCAGAGACTACCGTTTCTGGAGGCAAAAAGGTTGTCATACAACTAGAGCAACCCAAAAAAGAATTCCAGGATGTTTATGTGTTGGCATTTCCAAAGAATGGGAAAGAAGATCTTGTTCTAGACAACTCAAATTCAAAAATTTTGAGTACACCTACAATTAAGAATGCAGAAAAATTACTTGATGGAAATACTGCCATAAGTATAAAATTCACTTCAAAAGAACAAACCATAAATATCAATGCAGACCAACCGATTACGGCACGAAGTATTCAATTGCATCCGGGAGATGAAAATTTAGTGCTTGATTGTGAATTGCAAGCCTTTTTTGACAATAAATTTGTAACAATAAAACAATTTAACTTTGATCGTCGTGACTTTAGAGGTCAGGTAGGTCCAATGCCCTATGGCCCCTTGACTCTTTCACTTTCTGCAATAACATCTAATCAGTTTAAATTGATTTGTAAAAATATTCAGGTATCTGCTAAAGCGTTGAATGGAATTTCAGGGTTTTCAGAGATTGTGATCTCAGAAGCTGCGGTAGTTGAAAACTATTTAGGTAAAACATTGGGAAGAATGCATCCAACCCCACAGCCAAATGCAGACTCCTATGTTTGGAAAACCCAGCCGGAAATAGAACATAAAGAACTGATCATTGACCAGGAAGGCGTGTTAGATATATCCGACAAAATGGATGCCGAAGGTAATCTTAATTGGGAAGTTCCAGAAGGCAAATGGACCGTGATGCGATTTGGAATGACTCCCACAGGAGTGAAAAATGATCCGGCTGCACCACAGGGTAAAGGGTATGAAGTGGATAAAGCGAATCGTGAATTGGCTCGTTTCCATTTTGAAAATTTTATTGGAGAGTTTTTAAAACGAATTCCTGAAGAAAGTAAAAGTGCTTTTAAATATGTGATTGCCGATAGCTACGAAAAAGGTTCGCAAAATTGGACCGATGGTTTTGAACAAAAATTTGAGAAGCGATTTGGATACAATCCTAAAAAATATTTACCAGTATTCTCTGGAAGAATTGTAGGGAGCGTGGAGGAATCTGATCGTTTTTTATGGGATTTACGTCGTGCTGTCGCCGATGATGTGGCCTATGAATATGTAGGTGGCTTACGAGAAATAGCCAATGAAAACGGCCTGAAATTATGGTTAGAAAATTACGGTCACTGGGGGTTCCCTTCTGAATTTTTAATGTATGGAGGACAATCTGATTTTGTAGGTGGTGAGTATTGGAATGAGGGTACACTCGGTGATATTGAATGCAAAGCGGCTTCTTCTGCGGTCCATATTTACGGTAAAAAGAGAACTTCTGCAGAATGTTTTACCGCCGCACAGCGATCTTTTGTACGACATCCCGCCATGTTAAAAAAGCGCGGTGATTGGGGGATGACCGAAGGCATTAATCATCATGTATTACATGTGTATATTCATCAACCAGACAGCGATAAAGTTCCAGGATCAAATGCCTGGTTTAGTACCGAGTTTAACAGACAAAATACCTGGTTTGAACAAGGCAAAACATATTTTGATTATATAAGAAGATCTCAACACTTATTGCAACAAGGAACCTATGCGGCTGATCTGTGTTATTTTATTGGAGAAGATGCGCCAATTATGACCGGTGCTACCAATCCAGAAGTACCAAAAGGATATTCTTTTGATTATATCAATGCTGAAGTGATTATGAACAGAATGACCGTGAAAGATGGACGATTTGTTTTGCCAGATGGTATGAATTACGGAATGATGGTACTACCTCCATTGGAAACCATGCGTCCTGAATTATTAGCCAAATTAGAACAATTAGTTTCAGAAGGTGGTAAAATATACGGTCAGGCTCCAAAAACCTCCCCGAGTCTACAAAACTATCCACAAAGCGATGAAAAAGTGAATGCCTTGGCGTCAGAATTATGGGCAGGAGATGCTAAAATTAAATCCTATGGAAAAGGAGCTGTAATTGAGGATATCCCTTTGCGAGAAGCATTGAATACATTTGATATCAATAAAGATGTTGAAGTGAGTGATGACGTGTTATGGACGCACCGAGAACAAGAAGGATTGGAGATTTATTTCCTGACAAATCAAAGCGGCAAAGAAATATCAGTAAACCCTTCATTCCGTGTGGAAGGTTTAAAACCGCAACTTTGGAATGCAGTTACCGGCGAAATAAAAGAACTTTCAGATTATTCTGTAGCCGATGGAAGAACAAGCATACCATTAAAAATGGAAGTGGATAGAAGTTGGTTTGTGGTATTTAGTAATGCATCAAATGATTTGGTTCAAAAAGCAATTGACACAAACACGCCAGACTACCAAATAGTTCAAACCATTAATACTCCTTGGGAAATCAATTTTGAAAGTAAGAACATTGCACCAGAAACCATTATGACAACCCAATTGATGGATTGGTCAAAAAGCGAAGATGACTTGTTGAAATATTATTCTGGAAAAGCAAACTATACAACTACGTTTACCTATCAAAAGTCAGGTGCAAAAAATGTCGTGATAGATTTAGGCGAGGTAGGTGTTATGGCAACTGTGACCTTAAATGGTAAAAATGTAGGAACCTCATGGATGGCTCCTTATCGCTTAAATATTTCTGATGCTGCGCAAGAAGGAGAAAATAAATTAGAAATAAAAGTGGTTAATGTGTGGCGAAATAGATTAACTGGAGATAAGACATTGCCATTGGAAGAACGTACAACTTCGGTGTTAGTTGATAATGTTACAAGCGAAGAAGAAATGATTTCATCTGGTTTGATGGGTCCTGTTACCATTCAAACAACAAATTAGAAACTTATTATTTTAAACGATTATAGAGAGAAAATGAAAAAAATTAATTTATTAGTACTTGCATTAACTCTAGCCTCATCAATTCAAGCGCAATTACCTCCTGTTTTTGGTGAGGAATACAATGACAAAGTAAGTCAATCAGATTTGGTTAAAACGTATATCACACCGCAAAAAATAATTTGGAAGTCGGACAATTCGGGTGAATTTATCAAAAATGCCGCATCACTTTTAAATAAAGGAAACGGTCAGGTTGCGGTAAATGATAAGAATCTATGCCGTTTTATCAGTACTGAAGAAAATAAACCTGGAATTTTACTCGATTACGGTAAGGAAATACATGGTGGGGTAAAAATATCGATGGGTATCCGTGAAAGCAAAACACCCCTAAAGTTAAGACTTCGATTTGGAGAATCTGTCGGTGAGGCTATGTCTGATATTGGTGGTAGTCAAAATGCCACGAACGAACACTCCTTAAGAGATTATATAGTTGAAGTACCATGGTTGGGAAGCATTGAAGTAGGTGAAACAGGGTTTCGTTTTTTAAGAATTGATGTGGTTGAAGCAGGTGAAGATGCTCCATTAAAATCTGTAGAGGCCACTTTTATATATAAAGATATTCCTTATCTGGGTTCTTTTAAAAGCAGTGATAAACGATTGAATGAAGTATGGGCAACAGGCGCGTATACGGTTCATTTAAATATGCAAAATTATTTATGGGACGGCATCAAGCGAGACCGCTTGGTCTGGGTTGGAGATATGCACCCAGAAGTGATGACTATAAATACGGTTTTTGGGACTAATGAGGTCGTTCCAAAAAGTCTGGATTTGGCTCGAGACCAACACCCGCTCCCGCAATGGATGAATGGTATAAGTTCTTACTCTATGTGGTGGATATTAATTCATAAAAATTGGTATGATTATCATGGTAATTTGGGGTATTTAAAAGAACAAAAGCAATACATGATCAGTCTTTTAAATTACCTAAGTACATTCATTGATGAAGATCATAAAGAAATTTTGAATGGAGTTCGTTTTCTTGATTGGCCAACAAGTGAGGATCCAATAGCAGTTCATGCCGGATTACAGGCCATGATGGTCATGACTTTTGAAGCGGGTAGCAATATGATGGCTACTTTAAATCAAGAGGCTCTTCAAAAGAAATATGCCAAAATTGCAAAACAATTAAAGAAGCATCATCCAGAGGGCAATACAACAA
Organism: uncultured Eudoraea sp.; assembly: GCA_905479615.1. Lineage (GTDB taxonomy): Bacteria > Bacteroidota > Bacteroidia > Flavobacteriales > Flavobacteriaceae > Eudoraea. The sequence continues at coordinate 2,523 of CAJQNH010000241.1, read as the reverse complement.
AACAAGCGGGAGCCTTACTTTCTATGGCAAATTTAGCAGATGCTAAAAAAGTGAATGCAGAAATACTTACGAAAGATGGAGTACAACGGATGTCTACCTTTTACGGTTATTATATATTGGAAGCCATGGCAAAAGCAGAGGATTACTCGGGTGGAATAAAAGTTATTAAAGATTATTGGGGAGGTATGTTAGATTTAGGGGCTACTACTTTTTGGGAAGATTTCGATATTTTAGACACAAAAAATAGCGGACGAATTGATGCGTTGCAAATAGAAAACGAGTTTAATATCCATGGAGATTATGGTGAGTATTGCTATGTGGGTTATAGACATAGTTTATGCCATGGTTGGGCAAGTGGACCTACACCTTGGCTTACCCAATATATACTTGGAGTGAATGTACTGGATGGGGGTGACACTGTAAAACTAGTTCCTCATTTAGGAGATTTAGAATTTGTTAACGGTACATTTCCAACAAAATATGGGGTTTTAGAAATCAGTCACACTATCCTTAATGGTAAGCTGAAAACTAAAATTAATGCTCCAAAGGGACTAAAAATAATTCAAAATTAATTCGCCTTGATCATGATACAAAAAACCTTTAAAATGAAAGTTTATCAAAGTAAAATTGAAGATTACAAAGGTGTTTTCTGGTATATTAAGGGGATGGTCATTCAAGTTGTAAAATAGAATCAAAATGAAACATAAATTAATTGTATTCCTAAGCTTTACTTTAGTTTTATTTAGTTGTAACCAAACAGTTAAAACGAAGGTAATAAGCACAGTTGATAAAAAACCAAACATTGTATTGATCCTCTCTGATGACCAAGCATGGAATGATTATGGTTTTATGGGGCACGACATTGTTGAAACTCCAAATTTAGACAAACTGGCTTCTCAAAGTGTGGTGTTTAAAAGAGGGTATGTTCCTACCCCTGTTTGCAGACCTTCTTTAATGACCTTGTCAACCGGACTCTATCCGCATCAACACAAAATTACGGGGAACGATCCGAAAGGAGGGTTTAAAAATGCGGAATTTCCCCGTGAAGAATTGCTGAGTAATATTGACACCATTCCTTCTTTACAAAAAATATTAGGAGCACATGGGTATTTGACCCATCAGTCTGGAAAATGGTGGGAAGGCGATTATAAAAGGGGTGGCTTTACCCATGGAATGACCGAAGGGGAACGTCATGGCGACAAGGGGCTCACCATTGGTCGTAAAGGCATGGATTCTATCTTTAATTTTATAGAACACGCCCAGTCAAAAGAGAAACCTTTTTATATATGGTATGCACCATTTCTGCCGCATACACCACATAATCCACCGGATAGTTTATTTCAGAAATATGCGAAGAAAGTCAAGTCAGAACACATTGCACGCTACTACGCCATGGTAGAATGGTTTGATATTACCTGTGGACAATTAGTAGATTATTTAGATGCTAACAACTTAAGAGAAAATACCCTTATTTATTATGTTTGCGACAATGGCTGGATTCAACAACCCGATAGTCGTAAATTTGACATTGGCAGTAAACAAACCCCAATGGAAGGCGGGGTGAGAACTCCTATTATGTTTTCTATGCCTGGGACCTTAAAACCTTCCTCAAGAAAAGAATTAAGTTCCAGTATTGATTTCGTCCCGACTATTTTAAGTGCAGTCAATTTAGAAATTCCTAAAAACCTGCCTGGATTGAATTTATGGGATAACTTAAAAAGTGGAAAGAAAATTGATCGAAATATTGTATTCGGTGAAGCGTATGGACATGATATTATAGACAAGGACAATCCAGAAGCGTCGCTAGGATACCTTTGGTGTGTGGAAGATGATTGGAAATTAATATTGTCGTATGATGGAGCCCTTGAAGGAGGAAAAGGAGGCTATGATTTCACCCATAATTATGTTAGAAGCGAACCCATAAGATTGTATAAAATTACAGAAGATCCTTTTGAAAAAAAGAATGTGGCCAGTGATTACCCTGATAAAGTTGAACAATTAAAGAAGAAAATTGAGGCGTGGTATCCTTTAAATGAGCGGGAATTAGTAACAACAAGAAATTAAATCATTGCTTTTTGTGGTGATCGAATTGGTTTGAGCGAATAGTGAATTGACCACCGCTGTAGGTCGTGATTCTTAAATCAGCTCCAAGTATATTAGATCTATACAAGAACAATCCTACTTGATCATCACCATAAGAGGCTGCTTTATTATCATCCCATAAATAATTTACATGATTGAAATTGGCTAATTCTTTATTGAATAATCTGGGTTTATTTTTATAATCCGAAGTCAAATACCAAATGCATTCGTAACTTTTCGCCGTAAAATGCATTTGTGCTAAATGAATATTTTGTCGCCTGAGGGCCTGTTGCACCTGCAGTTTTAAATTTCGTTCCTATGGCGTTGATGCCATGTAAAAAAGAGATGTCTCCTTTTGGAAATTCCACTACAGTATTCCGACCATCTTCAGAGAACTCCGGTGTCAACATCCTCATAAATATATCTTCAGATTGTACATAC
>CAJQNH010000240.1 GCA_905479615.1 uncultured Eudoraea sp. | reverse complement strand
CAAATACCTTCAGAATGAACGTTTAATAAAAGCCCATGATCTCCTGAGCTCACAAGATGTGACCATACAGGAAGCAGCCTGGTCTGTTGGTTATGAAAGTCTCAGTTCTTTTTCCAATGCTTTTATCAAAAAATATGGCTTTCGGCCCAGCGAGGTAAAGTCATAATCCTTTTGGAACAAATTTCAATCCTTTTCAGACAAATAGGTCATTTGGTTTAGTTACAAATTTGCATTGTAATCTTAAAACAATGTAATAATGACAACGCTAAATTTTGACACTCAAGCCATAGTAGTAGTACTGGCAACACTTTTAACCGGACTTACAGCAGGTCTTTGTTTTACCTGGAACAATGCGGTAACGCCCGGTATTGGCCAATTAGCAGACATAGGTTATCTGCGGTCTTTTCAGGAGATGAACAGAAGCATTATTAATCCCACGTTTATACTCGTATTCTTTGGTCCGCTTTTCTTACAGATCGCAAATATTTTTTTATTCAGGACCTCGTCAAGCACTATTATATGGATGGTTGTTGCATCAGCCGCCCTGTATATTATTGGAGTAGTATTGGTCACTATTTTCGGCAATGTACCGCTTAATGAGTTATTGGATAAAACAGATTTAATGCAGGCCAGTGCAGAAGAATTAAAACTGCTTAGAGACAAGTTCGAAATTAAATGGAATAGACTACACCTTATCAGAACCATTACTGCAACACTATCATTTTTAATATTACTTATCATCTGTCTTGGCAGAATGAATACCATAAATACATAACCTATAAAACTTAAAAATAAATATCATGACAAAAAAGCAAAACATTTTAGTATTAGGCGGCAAAGGCAAAACAGGAAGTCGCGTAGCAAGCAGGTTACTGGAAAAAGGACAAACGGTTCGTATCGGGTCCCGAAGTGAAGAGCCCTCTTTTGATTGGGAGGACCCAGCTACCTGGGAAGGCGCCCTGGAAGGAATGGATAAGGTTTATATTACTTTTCAACCAGATTTGGCGGTCCCGGGAGCAAGCGAAGCTATTGAAGGGTTTACCGGGCAGGCTGTGAAATCCGGAGTTAAAAAAGTGGTGCTATTATCTGGAAAAGGGGAGATAGAGGCAGAAAAATGTGAGAAAATAGTAATGAATTCCGGTCTGGACTGGACTATAGTGAGAGCTACCTGGTTTAATCAGAACTTCAGTGAGAGTTTCTTTCTTGACCCTATTCTCGCCGGACATGTTGCCTTACCAAAAAATGAAGCACAGGTTCCATATGTAGACGCTAATGACATAGCAGATGTGGTAGTTGCGTCATTGTTGAACGATAAGCATAATGATGAAGTATATGAGTTAACAGGTCCCCGTACCCTCACATTTTCAGATGTGGTTAAAGAAGTCTCTGCAGCAACAGGCAAGGAAATTCAATTTACTTCTATAAGTATGGAAGAATATAATGCAATGATGCAGCAATTTAATTTACCTGATGGCTACCTGTGGTTAATCAATTATTTGTTTGAAGAAGTTTTGGTAGAAAGTAATTCTGTGGTCACCAATGATATTGAAAAAGTATTGGGAAGAAAACCCACAGATTTTACGGAGTATGTAAACATTGCTGTAAAAACAGGGATATGGGACCCGATAGGGGTAGGGCACTAATAGTAACAAGCCTGACTTTTTCATTTTAATTATCTATAACAAACCTAAAACAAGGGAATCATGCAAATCAAAAGGGCATTAATAGCTACGGCAATAGTTTGGACCTTAGGCGTTACGGCCTACATTTTATCTCATTTTGTAAAAATTATGTATAATCCGGAACTCCAGGCAAATGTGGCCCTCACTTTAGCTTTAATACCGAGTGTAATTCTTGGAACTAAGTTTTATTATAAAAAAGGAGCATATACAAATGGGTTTAAATTAGGAGTTTTTATGTTTTTGATTACCATTTGTTTAGACGCAATAATTACAGTTCCTGTATTTATTATACCAGCCGGGGGAGATCATTTAGCTTTTTTTAGTGACCCGGGGTTTTGGTTTATTGGATTCGAATATATACTGGTAGTAGGCTTATATTCAGTTTTTAGACCTAAAATCAAAACAAGAAAATTGTAATTTGTTTAAGAAACCTTCTTAGGAAAATAAGTGCTTCTGCGTTAGCTGCCTTACCTGTCAAAGACGGCTAACTTTGTTTAAGCAATTAAAAAAGAGAGGTGAAATTATAAATTCAGCTATAGAATTAGGATTTACTGTAACATTTTATCAAAAAGATTGACCTATAAAGAGCATCTTTGATCTTTAGGTCTAACTTCTAACGAATACTATTATGAAAAATTTATTTCTCCTAGCCGCCATGCTAATGCTTTGGCAAGTTTCTGCCCAACAAAAAATCACAAGTTTACAATGGCAGGAGGATCTGCGTTTTTTGCAGAACACAGTTCACAAGGATTATCCTTTTCTTTTTAAAAAAACCACTGCCAAAGCTTTTGATGAGGCTATTGAGGATTTTTATAAGGCTATTCCTCAAATGCAGGATCATGAGGTTCTCGTAGGTTTTGGCCGGATCATAGGGATGTTCAAATACGGGCATACCAGGGTTGGCTTTAGGGAAAGCCCGGTACCTTATCATAAATTACCCCTGAACCTATACCAATTCCCTGACGGCCTATATGTTATAGGAGCCCATAAAGACTTTGCATCCGTAGTTGGTGCCAAAATAACTGCCATTGAAGGCATGCCCACCAAGGAAGCTTTAAAAGCTATTTACCCTGTGGTTCCTGTAGAAAACGAACAATTCTTTAAAGCTTATGCCGGCATCTATATGGTAATACCTGAAGTGCTGCATGCCCAGGGAATCACCAAAACCTTAAAACAAAACATTAGCTTTAGCCTTGAAAAAGACGGCAAGCCATTTAATTCTGTAATAAATGCCAGCAGCAATCTTGATACCCCATTACAATATGGAGAACCGAAACCAGACAGCGACTGGGTAGGGGTGAGGGATCAATCACAAAACCCACGCTATCTTAAAAACCTGGATAAGATCTATTATTTTGAATACCTGCCCAGTGAAAAGGCAGTTTATGTAAGGCATAGCCAGATACAGGATGATCCCAGTGAGAATATCCCGGCATTTTACAAACGTCTGTTTGAATTTATAGACAACAATGAGGTAGAGAAATTAATTCTGGACGTACGTCTTAATGGCGGTGGCAACAACTATAAGAATAAGCCTATAGTTACAGGTATCATAGAGCACCAAAAGATCAATCAACCCGGGAAATTTTTCGTTATCATAGGACGGGATACTTTTTCAGCCTGCCAGAATTTGGTGAATGAACTGGATAATTATACCAATGCTATTTTTGTAGGAGAGCCCACCGGGGAAAATATCAATTTTTATGGCGACAACCGCCGTGTAGAATTACCTAATTCAAAGCTACCCGTTTATCTTTCTTTTGCCTGGTGGCAGGATAAGCCCCA
>CAJQNH010000239.1 GCA_905479615.1 uncultured Eudoraea sp. | reverse complement strand
GCTCGCTTAATTGTTCCTCCTTTAATAATGATATACTTTTTGTCAATTTCATGTCCTTCTTTAGCTAAAGCATCCGCTACATCCATATTTGATATAGATCCGAATAACTTTTCCGCCGCACCTACTTTTGCTGAAATTTTGATCTCCAGTTCTTTTAATGCTTCCGCAGTTTTATTAGCGGTTGCTACCACCTCTTTCTCTTTATGGGCTTTTTGCCTTATGTTTTCGGCAAGCACCTTTTTGGCCGATGGAGTGGCCAACATGGCTGCTCCCCTGGGTATAAGGTAGTTTCTACCATAACCGTTCTTAACTTTCACTAAGTCATCCTTAAAACCAAGGTTCTGGACGTCTTCTTTTAAAATAAGTTCCATGATCCGTTTTTTTTATTTTAATAAATCTCCAACATAAGGCATAAGTGCCAAATGACGTGCTCTTTTAACGGCCTGGGCCACTTTTCGCTGATACTTTAATGAAGTTCCGGTTAATCTTCTGGGTAAAAGTTTCCCTTGTTCATTTACTAATTTCATTAGAAAATCGGGATCTTTATAATCTATATATTTGATTCCGGATTTCTTAAATCGGCAATATTTTTTTTGCTTATTAGTCTCAATATTAAGTGGGGTCAAATACCTGATTTCACCGTCCTTTTTACCTTTTGCTTGTTGTTCTATAGATGCCATATTACTTACGCTTTAGCTTTTAGTCTTGTTCTTCTTTTTTCCGCCCATTCAATGGCATGTTTATCCAATTTAACGGTCAGAAAACGCATAATACGCTCATCTCTTCTGAATTCTTGCTCATAGGGAGTAATTGCCTCTCCGGGAGCTGTAAATTCAAATAAGTGATAAAAACCACTTTTTTTGTTCTGTATTGGATAAGCTAATTTCTTAAGCCCCCAATTTTCTTTAGCCACTATTTTGGCTTTATTTTTCTTTAAGAAATCCTCAAATTTCTTTACTGTTTCCTCTATCTGAGTATCTGATAGAACGGGATTTAAAATGAAAACAGTTTCGTAATTGTTCATATTATTTTATGTTTTTTAGGAGCGCAAAAGTAATAATAATTAGTTCTAATTACAAGAAATTGAAAAAATCTTCGTTATAGGTATCAAGAATCAAAGAAATTAAACTTAACCTATTAAACTTAAAATGTATAATCATTTACCATTTACACGTAAAAATTAACAATGTTTACAACTTTTATTGCAGTTAAACAGGTTTTTTCGGTACTTTGTCGATGATTTAACCCCACAAATCAACCCCTTTATGAAACTAAGAAGTATTGTTGTTGATGATTCGTCTATGCAACGTATGGCAGTTGCAAAATTAGTTAACAATCATCCTAACCTAGCACTAGTAGCTGATTATAGTAATGCTATTGAAGCGAAAAACGGTATCAAGAATAATGAAATCGATTTGATTTTTCTTGATGTAGAAATGCCTATTATTAGTGGTTTTGACTTATTGGAGTCCCTGGAGAATAGCCCTCAGGTGATTTTAATAACAGGCAAACCAGATTATGCTTTAAAAGCATTTGATTATGATGTAACCGATTATCTCCACAAACCTATTACAATGGCTCGTTTTGATGCCTCTGTTAAAAGAGCAGTAGCCAAATATGAGCAGATGAATAAGGTACATGAAGATGAAGAACATATTTTTGTTAAGAGCAATCTTAAGAAAAGAAAGGTTATCCTTAATGAAATTAAGTGGATAGAAGCATTAGGTGATTATATTAAATTAGTTACCGATGAAGCTAACATTGTTATTCTTTCTACTATGAAGGCTTTCGAAAAACAATTACCAGAAGACAAATTTTTGAGAATCCACAAGTCTTATATAGTAAATCTTGAAAAAATAGAGAAATTCAATAGCAAGAATGTTGAAGTAAGTGGCAGGTCTATTCCACTAAGTAGAAACAAAAAAACAGAACTGGCGGAAGCATTAAGTAATGTCTAATTACATATAATCTACATTATAGATTATACGAACGCCTTTGAACTGGGAAACAGCATCAAAAGAATTTTGAATTCTTTTGATGTTTTTTTTTGTTTTTTGAAGAGGTACGCCTTTTGGAATCTTAATCAAAACATGCTTTAAGTATTGATTGCGTATTCGGGCAACCGGTGGAAACTCAGGGCCCAATACTTTAATTTCACTAGCATTATGAAGGGCTTTTGCAAACCAGGCAGAAGCCTCATTTAATTTATTGTACTCTTTGTGTTTAAAGCTAATTCTTATGATCCTATTGACAGGAGGGTATTTATATTGCTCCCTTTCATACAGTTGTTCCTGAAACATGCCTTCATAATCTTCCGTGGTTACCTGTTTAAGTATCTGATGGTAAGGGTTGAAGGTCTGAACTATTACTTTACCTCTTTTTTTAGTTCGGCCAGCTCTGCCAGCAACCTGAGTAAGTAATTGATAGGTGCGTTCATGCGCCCTGAAATCAGGAAAATTCAAAAGTGCATCTGCATTCATAATCCCCACAAGATTGACATTTCTAAAATCAAGGCCTTTGGTAAGCATTTGGGTTCCTACCAATATTTCCATTTCCTGATTTTCAAAGGCATGAATAATTCTAGCATGTGCATGTTTACCTCTGGTAGAGTCCAGATCCATCCGGCCTACTTTGGCAGATGGAAAAATGGTATTTAATTCCTGCTCTACCTGTTCAGTACCAAAGCCTTTCGTATCTAATGTATTGCTGCCGCAAGCAAGGCAGTTATTTGGAACAACAATATGATGTCCGCAATAATGACATCTTAATTGCTTTCTTTGCTTATGATACGTCAAACTCACATCGCAATTGGGGCACTGAGGGGAATGCCCACAAGTAGTACATTCTAAAATTGGGGCATAACCCCGTCTGTTCTGAAACAAAATTACTTGCTCCCCCTGGTTTAGTGTTTCTGTAATTTCCTCTAATAAACGCTCAGAAAAATGCCCCTTCATTCGTTTTTTCCGATGCTGCTCCTTGATATCTACCAATTCTATTTCGGGCATTAAAACATTCCCAAACCTTCGGTCTATTTGTGCATATCCGTATTTTTCTATTTGTGCATTTTTGTAACTCTCTATGCTCGGTGTTGCGGAACCCAATAGCACATTGCAATTAAATAACCCTCCAAGTACAATTGCAGCGTCTCTGGCATGATATCGTGGCGCAGGATCATACTGTTTAAATGAAGTTTCATGCTCCTCATCTATAATTATCAAACCCAAATTTGCAAAAGGTACAAATAAGGCTGAACGAGCCCCAATAATTAGCTTTGCTTTTGATTTATTCTCTAAAACATTATTCCATACTTCCACTTTTTCCTGCATATTGTATTTGGAATGAAAAACTGAAATAGCGGAACCAAAATATTCCTGTAACCTCGAAATGAGTTGCGTAGTAATCGCAATTTCCGGAACCAGATATAACGCCTGTTTTCCCTCACTCAAACACTCTGCTATGAGTTGTACATATACCTCAGTTTTACCGGAAGAAGTAACCCCTTTAAGTAGGGTTACTTTATTCTTATTAAAGCTTTGTCTAATTGCATTTAACGCCGTAACCTGGTATTCATTCAATTCTTTTGGAGGCTCAAGTTCTTTGCGTCCCTTAAATGAAACCCGATCTGTTTGAATGAAATATTCTTCCAGTACTTCTTTATTTATTAATGCACGTATTACGGCCCGGCTCGATTTACTTTCAATTTCTAATTCATCAAGCTTTATTGGCTTTTTTTTTGTCGCCTGAAGATGAAATAATGAAAGTACGACCTGGCTTTGTTTGGGTGCTCTGGTAAGTGAATTCAATAAAACCTCCAGTTCAACCTCGGAATTATATCTCTGACCCAAACGAACATAACGTACCATTTTTGGTTTATACTGCTCATGAATTTCTTCTTTTAATACGATGGCATTAATTTTAATAAGTCTGTTGAGAATAGGAAGAATATTCTTTTTTTCCACAATTTCCATAACATCATTAACACGAAGGATATTTTGGTATTTCAGAGCCTCATAGACCAAAAATTCATCATCTTTTAATTGATCTTCATCTATTATGGTATCCTTATTAGGTAAAATAAGTGTTTCACTTTCCAGCAAAAGTGCACTTGGAATTGCACTTCTGAAGACTTCACCCAGTGTACACATGTAATAATCCGCTATCCACTGCCAATGTTTCAATTGAATCGATGTTACAATAGGTTGTTCATCCAGAATATCATGAATGGCCTTTGCCTCATATACCAATGGTGGTCTGTTATGAAGTTCAACAACGAGAGCGGTATAAAGTTTAGTTTTTCCAAATGGTACGGCCACACGCATTCCTAATTTTAATTGCGATGCTTCATATTCAGAAATGCGATATGTAAAATGCTTTTCCAAAGGAATGGGCAGTATAACATTTATAAAGATTTCCATTATTCTATACCATCTATTTTTTAACCCTCAACCAGGTTTGAGTTCTATAGAAAAATGCAATGTAACCGCGAACTTTCAGTTCGTTAGGATTTTTGGGATCTAACCAAATTTTACATCTGTATTTTCTTCCATTTTCAGGATCAAGGATTTCCCCTCCACTATATTCATTCTTACTTTCATTTTTTAAGCCGTCAATTATCAGCATTCCTACTACGGGCTTATTCTTAAGATCTCCCTCACACTTAATACATTTCGCATTTTCTTTACCTTTTTCAAGAATCTTTTGAACTTTCCCATAAATACGACCGCCTTTTTCGAATACTTCAAGTATAGATTTGGGGTTTCCACTAATATCATCTATAGTTTTCCACTCACCCAATATGCTCTGAGCATTTGCCCCATGAGAGACCAGTATCAAAATCCCTAAAAGAAATAACTTGATAAAACTAAACCTCATTACTTATGTTTTTTTCTAAGATAATTAAGAGTCGCATTTAACTCAAATCCAAGTAGTAAAATATTGGAATTCAGCCATATATATACCATAAGAATTAATAAACCGGCCAGGGCTCCGTATAATTCGTTATATCTTGCAAAGTTGTCGATATAAACCCCAAACAACAGGGATGTTAATAAAAATAAGAGGGTTGTCATTAAGGCACCATATGAAAAGAACTTGGCCTGTTTGCCTTCCATTGTGCCGAAATAGTACAAGATGGCGGTGGTAAGATAGGAAAGCAGGATAAAAAACAATGTTTTACCAATTCGTGCCCCCACAATATCATTTTCTGAAAGGTCATAGCCTCTGGTTTCGGCTGCCCATTCACTTAAATATTTCAGAATATAGAACTCAAAGTATACATACCCCACTGCACCTAAAATCAATAATACAGAAAGAAGAAATCCTACCATCATTGCGAAAGCATACTGCTTAAAGAAATTCCTGGTTAGGTTTATATGGTAAGAATCTTCAAAACCTCCAAAAATGGCACTGACACCATTGGTCATTAAAAAAATGGACAAAATAAATGCTGAAGATAGCAACCCACCACTCTGCTGGTCTTTTATCTGATAGTAAATTACTTCAAAATAATCTCCTGTGGCCGACGGTAAAAAAGACTCCAGAAAATCAAGAAATTGGCCATCAAAATTTTCATTACCTACGCTCACATAGGGAATGATAAAAGGGATTAATGTAAATAGGAAAATAAGTAACGGAAAGAGAGCCATAAAAAGGCTGAATGCAATAGAACTTGCCCGGGTTGAAAGTGCACCCTGAACTATCCCAATTATGTACATTTCAACAAGGTCATAAAGAGAGAGTCCTTCAAAAGCTGGAAGTTTAATTTTTTTAAGTAGTCTTACAACCCAATTGATTACGGGAATATTTTCTATTTTTCTTTCTATTTCCTCAGACATCTAAATTGCTTTAAGGCTTAGGTCCTTGTTATATACTGAATGTGTTAAAGCACCTGAAGAAATATAATCTACACCACATTCCGCATACTTTCTAATGGTATTCTCATTTATTCCACCGGAGGATTCTACTAAACTCTTATTCCCAATTAGAGCTACGGCTTTTTTGGTATCCTCGTAACTAAAATTATCCAGAAGAATCCTATAAATACCTGTAGATTTAAGAATTTCTTCGACTTCTGTAAGATTTCTGGCTTCAACAATAATTTTCAAATTCTTTTTCGATTCCTTTAAATAGAGCTTGGTTTTTTCAATTGCCTTCGTTATACCGCCTGCAAAGTCTATATGGTTATCTTTCAGCATAATCATATCGTACAAAGCAAACCTGTGATTCTCTCCTCCTCCAATTGTTACAGCCCATTTTTCAAGAGCTCGTATTCCTGGCGTTGTTTTTCTGGTGTCAAGGATCTTTGTTTGGGTGCCTTCCAGAAGCGAAACAAAATAACTAGTTTTCGTAGCTATTGCACTCATGCGCTGCATGGCATTTAATACGAGTCGCTCCGCCTTTAATATAGATTGAGAACTTCCTTCCACATAAAAGGCTACATCTCCAAAATTCACTTGCTGACCGTCATTTATAAGAACTTCCATACTCAAGTCCTCATCTACATAATTAAACGTTTGTCTGGCAAATTCAACACCTGCCAATATGCACTTATCCTTTACTAATAGTTTGGCCTTACCCTTTGCATTCTGAGGAATGCAAGCCAGTGAACTGTGATCTCCGTCTCCAACATCCTCCCTAATGGCATTTTCTATTATTAAAGATATCTCCTTTTGGAATTGTTCTTCTGATATCATTTTTGCAACTTGTAGGGTACTAAATTAGTAAAAACATATGCCAATAAAGAAATTGAATTTCCTTAAAATTATAACTTAG
>CAJQNH010000238.1 GCA_905479615.1 uncultured Eudoraea sp. | reverse complement strand
GTACCTCGGGTGGGAATCGAACCCACACGTCCGAAGACACTGGATTTTGAATCCAGCGCGTCTACCAGTTCCGCCACCGAGGCAAACGGACTGCAAAGCTAAAAAATAATTTCGTTTACAAAACTAAAATAACCCACATTTATCCTTTAGCAACCCAAATAAATTTTTAAATTTGCACCTCCCTAAGAATCAGGGGTTTTAAGAAACTAGAAAACAAGAGATTAACTATGGCTTATCAAGTACCGGAACCAAAGATTTTTGCCTGTACCCAGAGTATGGAATTAGGTAAAAAAATTGCCAAGGCTTATGGCGCGGATTTGGGTAATGTTTTGTTTTCTCATTTTAGCGACGGGGAGTTTCAACCTTCATTTGAAGAGTCTATTCGCGGGACAAGAATTTTTATAATAGGCTCTACCAATCCGAGTTCTGAAAATCTTATGGAAATGCTACTGATGTTAGACGCGGCAAAGCGAGCATCAGCCAGGCATATTACAGCAGTAATTCCCTATTATGGTTGGGCCAGGCAAGACAGAAAGGATAAACCAAGAGTTCCCATCGCAGCTAAACTTATAGCCAAGATGTTGGAAACTGCCGGGGCAACACGAATAATTACCATGGACCTTCATGCAGATCAGATACAAGGGTTCTTTGAAAAACCAGTAGACCATTTGTTTGCGTCTACATTATTCCTGCCGTATCTGAAAAGCCTAAATTTAGACAACCTTACCATTGCCTCTCCCGATATGGGCGGCTCAAAAAGAGCCTATGCTTATTCCAAGGCACTTGAAAGTGATGTGGTGATCTGTTATAAACAAAGATCCAAGGCCAATATAATATCGCATATGGAACTTATTGGCGATGTACAGGATAAAAATGTAGTACTGGTAGATGATATGGTGGATACCGCCGGGACATTAACCAAAGCCGCCGATCTTATGATGGAACGAGGCGCTAAAAGTGTAAGGGCTATAACCACCCATGCGTTGTTATCAGGCAATGCCTATGAAAAAATAGAAAAATCGCAATTGTTAGAGTTGATCGTTACAGACTCTATCCCTATCAAAAAAGAAAGTGGAAAAATTAGAGTTTTGAGTTGTGCCGGCCTATTTGCAGACGTTATGCACAGAGTTCATCATAACACCTCAATTGCGTCCAAATTTTTAATGTAAATATTAATTAAACTTAGATAATGAAATCAATTACAATCAAAGGATCAGAAAGAGAAAGCGTGGGCAAAAAGGCAACGAAGGCCCTACGTAATGCTGGAAAGGTTCCTTGCGTGGTATACGGAGGGGAAAAACCATTACACTTTTCAGCGGATGAATTAGCATTCAAAAAATTAGTGTATACTCCAAATGCCCACACTGTAAAGGTTGATTTGGAAAAGGGCGACAAATTAAAAGCAGTAATGCAGGATATACAGTTTCATCCTGTAACTGATAGAATTCTGCACGTAGATTTTTACCAGCTGTTTGATGATAAAGAAGTTACAATGGATATTCCTGTTCGTTTACAAGGTAATTCCCCGGGAGTAAGAAATGGGGGCCGTCTGCTATTTAGAAATAGAAAACTGACTATTACGGCCTTACCGGACAACCTTCCCGATTTCTTTGACATAGATATTTCTAAATTGAAAATTGGAGATAACATCCTGGTAGAATCATTGCTAAATGATGAATTCACCATTCTACAACCAGATTCTACCGTGGTCGTGCAGGTTAAAACTGCCCGTGCAGTCATAGAAGTTGAAGAAGAAGATGAAGAAGGAGTAGAAGGAGTAGAAGGTGCTGAAGGTGCTGAAGGTGCTGAAGGTGCCGCCGAAGGTGGAGAAGCCCCAGCCGAAGGTGCTGAATAAATAAGATAAAGCTATTCATACTAAGCATCCCGAATCCACATATATCAGGATTCGGGATGCTTTTGTATTTTTACCCTTAACCAATTGAGGGTATGAGAAAATTTTTTGAATTTCTTTTTGGAAAGGAAAAACGATTATTAGAAGAAACAGATTCCATGAAAAAGTACCTGCTAATTGGCTTGGGAAACATAGGTGAAGAATATGAAAATACCCGGCATAATGTTGGTTTTCAGGTACTTAATAAGCTGTCTGAAAAACAAAATTTCTCCTTTGAGACTCAGAAATTAGGAGATTTGGGTTCCTTTAGGATAAAAGGCAGAAGTGTTTTATGCTTAAAACCATCTACCTATATGAACCTAAGTGGTAAATCTGTAAAATACTGGATGGAAAAAGAAAAAATTCTATTAGAAAACATCCTTGTGATCACTGATGATTTAAACCTTCCCTTTGGGACACTGAGGCTAAAAACTAAGGGAAGTGATGGCGGCCACAACGGTCTAAAGGATATCCAAAATAGCTTTCAAACTGTAAATTACAACCGATTGCGAATTGGAGTTGGTTCTGAATTTAATAAGGGAAGGCAAGTAGACTATGTCCTTGGGAAATGGAATGAGGAAGAAAAAGGTGCACTGCCGGAAAGGCTCGATAGAGCCAATGAACTTATCACATCTTTTGTCCTTGCAGGAGTAAAAATTACCATGAATGAGTATAACAATACCTAGGCTACCTTAGCATACTGACCAGTACTACTAACAAAAGTGCTTAGAAACTATAATGCCCGAAAGGAATAAATACCTGAATCTGAACTGTTTCCCTCAGCATCTTTAGTGATCACCTTCCAATAATATACGGTATTCGCAATGGTATTTATTTTAATACTGGATACAGAAGATGCGGGTGAAGCTACTAAAACCTGTGGAGGAGACACAGTATCCAGAAATATCTCATAACCCACTATATCATTATCAACATCTGCCCCGGACCATTCCAAAACGATTTCTCCATTGATATCACGCACCACTGAAGCCCCGGATAAAGGTGTTATTATTTGTGCCGGAAAGGGTGTATGGGAAATTTGGGATCCTGCATTGAAAAACCGCCAGATTGCACTTGACGCTGTTTCCTGCACCTCTGTATTGCTTGTAATAACTACCCATGAATGCGGAGCTCCTTTTTCTATGGTGAGTTCTGCACTGGTGAATTGGGTGTTAGCAGTTTGAGTAATACCCGTTAAAAGATTGGCAACCCTTAATTCATAGGTGTTCGTATTGTCTGCAGCTTGCCACATGAACTCTACCCTGCTTGTGGTGGGAGTTATACTTACACCTGTAGTACAGAGGGAGTTTTGTAAAGGGAACGTTAAAACCGCCGCTGAGGGTGGCTTGGGCGGGTCCTTTTTACAAGCGGTAAAAAGCAGGCTTATGAATATAAGTAAAACAATTCTCATCGCTTCAACACTTTATATGTTCCTTTTATAGTTCCTCCTCTGAGATTTACATAATACAGCCCCGAAGGTAATCCGACAAAATTAAGTGTCACTGTATCCTCATTACCATCATACTTTTGACTGCTGATAAGTTGGCCGTCAGATGCAAAAACGGCAATGTCTACCGGGTCTGAAGTTGGTCCTAAAAATATATTTAAAGTCTCCACTACCGGATTTGGATATATAACCGGATTCGCGGAAATAAAGACTGTCTCATCATATGTCCCCTGACAGGGCTGATTGGTAGAAACTTTTAGGGTATTTAGCCCCTGCTTCAAATCCAGTATAATTTCTGAACCTTCCGCCTGGGTAAGGTTCCCATTTAATTCAATAGTATACAATTGGGCACCGGATAATGTCAGAACTGCCTGCAGGCCATCAAGAGAGACCACAGAACTTACAACTAAAGGTTCCGGCTCATTTATTACTACGTCAAAACAGATTTCCTCAAAAGTATTTACGCCATCCGTTCCACTAATACAAACGGAGTACGTGCCGGAAGTTAAATTTTCCAATTTATAATCCTTGGTAAAGTCCTCGGTAATATTCAACCCGTTGCCCAATACATTAACCGTGTAATCCATAGACATCAACGCAGTTATTTCAAATGATCCGTTATCACTGGTGATACAAGATTCACTTTCTATTGCCAGGTTGAAATTATTCTCAGCAAAACGAAAAACGGGACAACCGTCTGCATTCACTTCGGTTCCCGGAGGTGTTCCCAGGCAAAGGTCATCTCCATCATCAAAAACCCCATCTTGATCATCGTCTGGCCTCAATTCACCTTCACCACAGATTTCCAGGTAAAAGTTATCAATGCTACCCCCATCGGCCGGGGCAGTATCAGAAACTGTTAGTATCCATTCGCCAAAAGAAGATTCGCCATTAAAGGAGGCTAATGAGCCCAAGGGGCTTACTATACCACTAATTGCGGCCGCTCCGCCACCACAGATAAAAGCGTCTCCGTCATCATCAAAAACGGCATCAATATTTTCCAATTCCCCACAAGAGTTGGAAGTTAAAATAACTTGTGTCCCCTGGGGTGATGTAATACTAATTATCAGATCTGCCAGGAAAGTATGCTCTAATTCCAATCCTACATTTACATCCGTTATCGGCAAATCATTTAAGAATGTAATTGTAGAAGTTACTGTTGGTGTGCCTATAGAGGTTATTTCTACGGGCAGGTCTTTAGCTATTGCTATGTCGCAACTGATTGTTATCGTTGTAAAGCTGAATGCCGGGCCAAAAGTTCCTTCACCACAAGAATTTTTAGGTTTTATTCTCCAGTAATACGTGGTTTCTTCTTGCAGGTTTTCCGGTAAATAATTGTTAAAAATAACATCGCTGACAGATTCAATTACTGTAGTGAACAGCATATCTGTGGCAATTTCAATATCATATGAGGTGTACTGCGCATTCAACTCCCAGCTAAGTTGTTGTTGCAGACCTACCCCTGTTGCCATATCTATGGGAGTCTGTAGAACGACATCTGAGAAGTTATCATCGCTAATATTAATATTCAATGTAACCTCTTTAGTGATACTCAATGAAGTGGCTGTGACGATCACAGGATAATTCCCGGGAAGAACAAGATCTGTGTTTGAAAAAGTAATGGAAACCGGAGTGTT
>CAJQNH010000237.1 GCA_905479615.1 uncultured Eudoraea sp. | reverse complement strand
ATGATGAATTCCGTTGGAGAACCATACTCGTTTTAAATATACTTCAAATGAGTTCCAGTCATAGGTCGTTTTATCGCCAGCAAATGTGGTATAAATGTTTTCCAGTGCCGTCCTTATTTTAAGATTATGCCTGTAATTCTGATCCCACATAATGTCACGACCTGCTAAACCGGCTTGCGTTAAATAATAAACCAATGTTTTTTCTTTCAGGGTAAGTTCCTCGAAACCCGGAACCTGATAACGGAGTACTCTTAGGTCTGCAAATTGATCTACTACATATTCAAACCCCTTATCAGTGACCAAAACAGTCTCCTCTGGCATTACTTTTTCCTTACAAGACCACAACACTAATATTACAAGAAAACTACTAACAACATGTTTCAATTTCATGATTTTATACCTTTTAATTAAAGCTACAAATTTAGCGAAACATTAGTGATTTGCGATACTTGTTAGACATAAGTTTTATTGTCTGATATCCTTTTTCTTAACTTGTCAATTAAAAAAGTAAGTCTTGCTTAAGACAAGCTAACTTTCTAATTTTAAGGTATGGGCAAACAACTTTTAAAGGCTGCATATTCGCCGGAGGATTTTAGACAAAACGGGCATCAATTAATTGATCTTCTGGCTGAGCATCTTGATAAATCAATGAATAAATCTTCATCAAAAGTTATCAATTGGGAGAAGCCTTCGGAAGAATACCAATTCTGGAACAACTTCCTTTTAAATGGACAATCTTCCGATCTGAATAATGAAGTATTAAAACGTAGCATACACCTGCATCATCCTCATTATATGGGACATCAGATAAGTCCGGTCGCACCAATTACAGGCCTGACGAGCCTCTTAAATGGGATACTAAATAATGGTATGGGGGTTTATGAAATGGGGATGGCCCCAACTGCAATGGAGCGCGTTGTAATTGAACAGTTATGTTTGGAAATTGGATATAACAAAAAGTCCGATGGATTTTTAACCTCAGGTGGGACATTGGCAAATCTTACAGCCCTTCTAAGTGCCCGAAAGAAAAGAGCCGGAATTGACGTATGGGAAAATGGCACTTCCAATAAATTGGCCATTATGGTATCGGAGGAAGCACATTACTGCATAGACAGAGCTGCACGAATCATGGGATTAGGCGAGAAAGGTATTGTGAAAATACCCGTTGATGAAGGTTTTGCCCTAAAAACAGAACTATTAGAGCAATCCTACAACAAGACTATTCATGAAGGGTATGAAGTTATAGCTATTGTGGGAAGTGCGCCTTCGACTGCCACAGGTATTTATGACGACCTAAATGCTGTTGGGGATTTTGCTTTGGAGAAAGGAATTTGGTTCCATGTTGATGCGGCGCATGGAGGCGGAGCTATATTTTCTTCAAAATACAAATCATTGCTAAAGGGTATGAAGAAGGCTGATTCTATTGTTATTGATGGACATAAAATGATGATGATGCCCTCAATTACAACCGCTTTGTTGTTTAAGGAAGGTCAGGACTCACATAATACCTTTAGGCAAAAAGCAGACTATTTACTTCAGGAGTCTAAGGAGGAAGATTGGTATAATCTTGCACAGCGAACTTTTGAATGTACCAAATACATGATGAGTGTTCATTGGTATACCTTACTCAAAGTTTATGGTAAAGGTATCTTTGATGAGTTCGTTACAACACTATATGATCTTGGACAAAAGTT
This sequence comes from uncultured Eudoraea sp., assembly GCA_905479615.1. GTDB lineage: Bacteria > Bacteroidota > Bacteroidia > Flavobacteriales > Flavobacteriaceae > Eudoraea. Next base: position 23,960 of record CAJQNH010000237.1, on the reverse strand, counting down.
TGGTGAAATTTTAGAAAATGACCCTTTATTTGAAATAGCAGTAAAACCAATGTCTAATATCATATGTTTCAGAATAATCAATAAAGAGAGAAATCTCCTAAGCCTTAATAAAATTAATTCAACCATTCGGCAAAAACTTCTGGAAGAAGGTGAGTTTTATATTGTTCAAACAAAAATTAAAGAGATTGTCTACCTAAGGGCTACAATAATGAATCCATTCACTACTGAAGAACACTTTAAGGAATTGCTTAATACTATAAAAAGAAAAGCTATTCCTTTATTAAATTCATAAATCATATAACTCCAAAGCATATAGCACTTCAATCTCTGGCTAATTCTTAGCGCATAGACTCTAAAACTTTCTCCTCACTGGCCTTATTGGCAAAATTAATAGCACATTCAATTAAGGCCAAATGCGAGTAGGCCTGTGGAAAATTCCCCAGTAACCTTTTTGTTTTGAAATCAATATCTTCACTAAAAAGCCCTAAATGATTACTGTAGCTCAATAACTTGTCGAAAAGCTTTTGTGCTCTTTCTTCTTCGCCTATCTTAAACAGGCTATTGATAAACCAGAATGTACAAATGGTAAATGATGATGAAGGTAATCCAAAATCATCCTCATTCTTATATCTGTAAAGTAATCCATCATTACTTAACTCTTTTTCTATTGCCAATACTGTGCTTACATATTTAGGGTCCTTGGCATGAATAAATCCATAAGACTCCATCAATAAAACGGAAGCATCCAAGTGGGTAGATCCATAAGACTGGGTAAATGCATTAACCTCGCTGTTCCAGGAATTTGAATAAATATCCTGTTTTATTTCCTGTTCTAATTTCACCCATTTATCAAGTTTCCGGGTTTTCTTAAGTATCCTGGCAACTTTTATAGCCCGGTCCATAGCCACCCAACAAAGCACTTTAGAAAAAGTAAAATGCCTTTCTTCTGTCCTTAATTCCCAAATTCCTTTATCGGCCTCTTTCCAATGTCTCGACACGATCCAGACAATGCCTTTGGTTATACCCCATAATTCTTCCCCATTCTCTATATTGGTGCTAAATCTAACCAACTGAGCGTGAATGACATCCATAAGAATGCCATAAATATCATTTTGCTTTTGTTCATATGCGGCATTACCAACGCGCACAGGTTTGGAACCTTTATATCCGCTTAAATGATCCAGAGTTTCTTCAGTAAGGTTTTTTTCCTTGTTAATGCCGTACATTATCTGGAGTTTCTCATCTTTATCCGGAATAAGATCAATAATGAACTGAAGATATCTCCTGGCCACGTTTTTATGTCCTAATTGAGCCATAACTTTTATGACCATAGATGCATCCCTTATCCAGCAAAAACGATAATCCCAATTTCTAACTTCACCTATGGTTTCGGGTAATGATGTGGTGGCAGCTGCCAGCACTGCACCAGTTTTATCGTAGCTCAATAGTTTGAGCGTTATGGCACTTCTTGTAATTTCCTTATTATATTGATTGTATGTTGGCGTTCTATTGGTCCAGTTCAACCAATAAACTTTGGTGTTTTCAAGATCTAAATATATTTTTCTCGAATTGGGCTGTAATATCTTTTCGTTATAGCCCAATAAAAAGTATCCGTTTTTGGTGACTTCGAGCTCACGTCCCTCCAGTACCGCATTTTTGTTGAATGAAGTATATAAAAAGATTGTATCAAATTTTTGGTTATCTGTAAGACTAACAATGAAGTTTTTTTTCACATAAGACCTGGTCTCCCCCATTGCATACTCCAGCTTGGGGTTATAGAGTACTTTAAATCTGGGTTTCCCTTTTATATGTCTTACATGGCGTGCTAATTCTGGTGGTGCATGATAATTCCCGTTTTCCGCATAGTACCTTGGCATAAAATCATGCAGTTCAAACGTATTTTCGCCATCAGAAAATCTGGTAATCAGGATAGCCGTATTTTTCTTATATCTCTGGCTTATTGAATACTCCGAGGAAACATGAATTTCAAAACTTCCACCAATTTTTTCATCAAGTATCTTTGCAAAAACTGATGAGGAATCAAACTCAGGTAAACAACACCATTCCAGGGAGCCAGTTTTGGAAATTAATGCTGCACTCCTGCAATTTCCGATAATACCATAATTTAAATTATCCATATTTGAATTATCCGCTAAAAGTTGCTTAATAATTGTTATTGCACTGCAATTTGTCGAAATTTAGAAAAATAAAAATCAATACTCCTTAATTTTAGATAATACGTGAGCAAAACTATCATAATCTCAAATAGACTGCCTGTTCAATTGGAAATTGGCAATGGAAGCATTAATGCAATACCAAGTGTGGGAGGCTTGGCCACTGGAATGAAATCTGTGCATTCGGGGGGAGACAGTCTTTGGATTGGATGGAGCGGCCTTACCGATGAAGAAATTCCAAAAGAACTGACCGCTAAAATAGATAAAGCACTTGCAGAACATGGTTCTTCCAAGGTTAGCCTCAATGAGGAGGAGGTTAACGGATTTTATTTTGGATTCAGTAATCGTACGATCTGGCCTTTATTTCACTATTTTTTAGAATATGCTGAATTTGAACTAGATAGCTGGCTGACATACAAGGCCGTCAATCAAAAATTTGCCAATGCCATTTTGGAAAAGGCTGGTGAAGATGATACAATATGGATACATGATTACCAATTGATGCTGGTACCAAAAATGGTTAGAGAAAAGCGTCCCAATTTGTCAATTGGATTCTTCCTGCATATCCCTTTTCCATCATACGAGATTTTCCGGACATTACCTTGGCGTGAAGAGGTTCTGGAAGGTTTGCTTGGTTCAGATTTAATAGGATTCCATACTTATGATTATGAACGTCACTTTTTAAGTTCCGTACGAAGGTTATTGGGTGCAGAAGTCAGTTATAATGATATTTATGTGGATAACAGGCTTGTTAAGGTCGATTCCTTTCCCATGGGAATTGACTATGAAAAATTTAGTGAGGCAGCCAAAACACATCAACAGAATAGTGTAGATCAGCAATCTGATTTACAAAAAAGGCTCGATCTTCATAAAAAATCAAGTCCCGATGCGAAGTTAATTTTGTCTATTGATCGTCTGGATTATAGCAAAGGTATAGCCAAACGTTTACATGCATTTAAGTACTTTCTTGATAAATACCCCGAATACAAAGAAAAAATCAGGCTTATAATTCTAGCGGTCCCTTCCCGTTCCAATGTACCTCAGTATCAACTTTTAAAAAAGGAGATTGATGAACTTGTAGGACGTATTAATGGTGAATTATCAACGGTTAGCTGGACGCCAATCTGGTATTTTTACAGATCACTTCCTTTTGAAAACTTAATCGATTTATATACCTCAAGTGATATTGCCTGGTTGACACCCATCCGGGATGGAATGAATTTGGTTGCCAAAGAATATATTGCAACAAGAACAGATAAAAGCGGGGTTCTTATTTTGAGTGAAATGGCAGGTTCTGCTAATGAAATGAATGAAGCTTTACTTATTAATCCAAATAATTTTGAACAGATTGCAGATGCCTTATTCATGGCTATAAATATGCCTGCATTAGAACAACAAAGAAGAAATACGATACTTCAAAAGCGGCTTGAGCGCTATAATGTGGAGAAATGGGCCAATGATTTTATGAACTCACTACAGAGCCAAAAAGACCGGGATACGGCCAATGTTTCAAAACGTCTTACTGAAACCCTTTTAAAAGGAGTGCTTCAAGATTACCACAAAGCTAAAAAGAAGCTTTTTTTTATCGACTATGATGGTACATTAACCGGTTTTAAAATTGATCCGCAAAAAGCAAGTCCGGATAAAGAGTTATATAATTTGCTAGACCAATTATGCGAAAAGGAAGGCAACGATATCTATTTGATAAGCGGACGAGATAAAGAAACTTTTACCCGCTGGTTTTTGCCCAAAAAATATAATATGATAGTAGAGCATGGGGTTTGGATTTCAGAACAAGGTGAAGAATTTAGAATGCTGGAAAATGTCAAAAAAGATTGGATGGAAAAAATATATCCGGTATTGGAATCATTTGTAGACAGAACCCCTGGTTCCTTTATAGAAGAAAAAAATTATTCCCTTGCCTGGCATTACAGAAATACAGATCCCGACTTTGGTGTCAACAGGGCAACCGAATTGAATACGGTACTTACGAGTCTTATTGGTAATGATGATATTAGCGTTTTAAATGGCAACAAAGTAATGGAAATTAAGAGTAGTAATGTTAACAAAGGCAGAGCAGCAATGCGAGTGCTGGCGCAGAAGGATTATGACTTTATTTTTGCCATTGGGGATGATTGGACAGATGAATTTATGTTTCAGGAACTACCTGAAGAGGCCGTGACCGTAAAGGTAGGGATGCAAAACACTCAGGCTAAATATTATATTGAAAGTGTATCGCTAGTGCGGAACTTATTGAAAAAATTTATTTAGTGTTAAGTATACTATTTAAGTCATAGTTTACTTGGCATTAAGTAATGATACTATAGTAATAATAAAATATTAACAATCTGATAAAACTGACTCTTACATTTAAACCTATTCTTAATGTAGTTTTAGATTAAAATTCAAAAGTATCTTTACTAAGTGACTTTTAGATTTAACATTATTAGGTTATCCAATTTGTAAAAATTCCTGATCCTAGTTGTATTTTTGTTAAATTAATTAGAAACAAATCCCTCACAAATTTTATAGTTTATGAAAAAATATTCTACTCTATTATTAATACTATTGTCAACACTCACCTATTCTCAAAGCGATCCCCGTTTATATGACATCATTGATAATGTGTCATCTGAGCGTATAAAAAATGATGTGACAACGCTAACGAACTTTGGTACCAGACATACACTAAGTGATACAACCTCAGCGACTAGGGGAATTGGCGCAGCAAGACGTTGGATAAAAAGTGAGTTTGAAAAAATCTCCGATAGTTGTAATAAGTGTCTGGAAGTGTTTTACCAAAGAGATTTAGTAAAAGAAGGTGAGAACGAACGTATTGTCCACGATGTTTGGGTCGTAAATGTTGTGGCTATCCAACGCGGCAGTAAGTACCCTAATAAGTTTATTATTATGAGTGGGGATATTGATTCCAGGGTTAGTGATCCAACCAATTTTACCTCAGATTCCCCTGGAGCAAATGACAATGCCAGTGGTATGGCCGGTGCCATTGAAGCCGCCAGAGTACTAAGTAAATACAATTTTGAGAGTAGTATTATTTATGTAGGATTATCGGGTGAAGAGCAGGGACTATTCGGAGGAAAAGGTCTTGCAGCTTATGCCAAACAAAAAGGATGGGAAATTTTGGGAATATTGAACAATGATATGATTGGGAATATCAGCGGGGTAGACGGGGTAGTGAGCAATCGCGATTTTAGAATTTTTTCAGAACCCGTGCCTCCTACAGAAACAGAACAGCAGCGTAAAGCAAGAAGATTCTATGGTGGAGAAGTAGATGGAATTTCCCGGCAATTAGCTAGATACGTTTATAAAACAACTAAAATGTATATGCCGGAAATGAATCCAATACTAATTTACAGGCTGGATCGTTTTGGTAGAGGAGGACACCACAGACCATTTAATGATGCTGGCTTTGCAGGTATCCGGATCATGGAAGCCCACGAAAATTATACCCAGCAACATCAGGATATCAGAATGGAAAATGGAATAGCCTACGGCGATGTATTGGAACATGTAAATTTTGAGTATGCGAAAAAACTAACGGCAGTTAATGCGATAAATTTAGCGTCAATTGCCTCTGCACCTCCTGCCCCGGAGGAAATACAAATAGGAGGTATAGTACAAGCTTCGGTAAAATTAAAATGGAGCAAGTCTGAAGGAGCCACCGGATACAAAATTTACTGGCGTGATACCACGTCACCTACATGGGATCACAGCCGTTATGTTGGAGATATTAATTCCTTTACATTAGATGGAATAGTCATCGATAATTCCTTTTTTGGTATTGCGGCTGTAGGAGCAAATGGACATGAAAGTATAATTGTATTTCCAAATCGAGTTTTTAGAGAATAACAAAAATATCATGAATAGAAGAAACATTCCCCGAGTCTTTATCTTCATCATTTTACTCACACCTTTTTTGAATTCCTGCGAACTTGGAAAAGAAACAGACAAAGAAGCACTAAACCGGCTTTATTTACCCGATTTAAACCAGCTTTATGAAGATTATGAGCAACTGGACAGTACTGGGGCATACAATACTTTTGCATATAAATTGGTAAACGCCAATAGAGATTTGAATTCTTCAGAATTATACGTAGAAGCGGCCTCGTTATATGCTCAGGCCGGGCAATCAGATTCTGTAGCTATTTTATTGCATAAGGCTATTGATAATGGCATGGCCAACCCAAAAATAATCTCCAAACTACATGGTGTACAACATTATAAGGATACACTTTTATGGCAAGACCTTCAAATAAGATTAGACTCCATAAGACTGCAGCTTCAGGATGTTTCTCATTACAGTCTGGAAATAGGTTCAATGACCCTTTTTTGGGACTATTTTGAGCGAGCTGCAAAAGATACAGCCAATGCCAAAGATATCTTTAAAGAATTTATTTTTAAAGGACCAAGAGAGTTGCGTGATTTTTATGTAGTGCGTTACATAAATTTGAACAATATGTATGGACAAATGATTAATGCCTCACCCGACTACTTCCATTACTTAAAAAATCAGTTTAATGCGGATAGCATAAACTCATTAAAATCGAAAACAACCGGATGGATGCGAAGTTTTAAAAATATTTACCCAAAAGCCGTTTTTCCAAAAGTATATGTGGTACCGGGTATTTTAAACTCTGGCGGAACAGCAACTGAAATGGGAATGTTTGTTGGAGGTGATATGTATGGTAGATCTGACGCAATGCCTACTGCAGGCTTGACCAGTTGGCAAAAAGAAGCTATCATGAAGATTTCAGACCTTCCGGGACTTACCATACATGAATTAATGCACTTTCAACAAAATTATCAGGATACTGAAAATAATGAAACTGTGCTTGCCCAGGTTATTAGTGAAGGTGTATGTGATTTTCTGGTGGAATTGTGTTCGGGGGAAGAATTAAAGAATTCCAATCTTATTTATCTTAGAGATGAAGAAAATGAGCAGAGAATTATGAATGACCTAAAAAATGATTTATTTTCTGATGACAATTCTAAATGGCTGTATAATGGAGGTTCAATTAATGACAGGCCTCATGATCTGGGATATACCGTGGGATACCTGATTTCGAAATCATATTACCAACTTGCTGTAGATAAGCAGAAGGCTGTATTTGAACTTTTAAATACAAATGACTTTTTATCTATTCTTAAGGAAAGTGATTATGCTTTTCTCCTGGAAAAGGACCTTTAATTTATTAGTTCTTATCTTATAAAAGAAAATATACTCAGAGTACCATGCTCCCTTTATTTAATAACTATCTATAAAAAGAAAATAGATTTAAAAACCGTTTCAACCAAAGGCGCCTTAATAAATTAACCATTTAAAAAGGTATTGCTAAAAAATATATTAAAATGATTAGATTTTTGCTTCAGGTCTGCATACTGCTCATAGTTTTACCTGTTTACTGCCAGGTACCACTTTTTACGGCGCAAGACACGCTTAGAGGAAGCATTACTGCTGAAAGAGCATGGTGGGATTTGAATTATTACGACCTGGATATTGAAGTTAATCCGGAGGAAAAATATATTTCGGGAAGCAATACCATCAGATACAAAGTATTAAGTGAAAATCAGGTTATTCAAATAGACTTGCAATCTCCGCTGACCATAACAAAAATTACTCAGGACGGTTATGATCTTGTTTTTAATTCAATAGGGAATGCACACTGGGTTACTCTTTTAAAGCCGCAAAAAATTGGCGAATACAATGCACTAATCGTATCCTTTTCAGGGCATCCGAAAGAAGCTGAGAATGCTCCATGGGATGGAGGGTTCTCCTGGAGTACAGATCAAAATGGCAATCCATTTGTCGCAACTTCCTGTCAGGGTCTTGGAGCCAGTGTCTGGTGGCCCAACAAGGACCATATGTATGATGAAGTGGATAGCATGGCCATAAACGTAACTGTTCCAAAAAATCTAATGAATGTTTCCAATGGCCGTTTAAGAGAAATTGAAGAAGGCGCGAATTCTAAAACTTACCATTGGTTTGTGGCTAATCCTATTAATAATTACGGTGTAAACGTAAACATAGGTGACTATGTCTATTTCGGAGAAACCTATGAAGGAGAAAATGGACCCTTGAGCATGGACTATTACGTTTTAAGAGATAATCTCGATTTAGCCGAAAAACAATTCAAACAAGCTGGCCTGATGATGGAAGCTTTTGAATATTGGTTTGGCCCCTACCCCTTTTATAAAGATGGATATAAATTGGTAGAAGTTCCATATCTGGGAATGGAACACCAGAGCTCGGTCACCTATGGAAACAAGTACCAGAATGGATATCGTGGAACGGACCTTTCGGGGAGTGGTTGGGGACTAAAATTCGATTTTATAATTATTCATGAATCAGGTCATGAATGGTTCGCCAATAATATTACCAATAAAGATGTTGCGGATATGTGGATTCATGAAAGTTTTACGGCCTATTCCGAAAACCTCTATTTGGATTATTATTTTGGCCCTGAAGCCTCTGCAGAATATGTTATTGGGACCCGAAACAGAATTCGGAACGACCGGCCTATTATAGGCGTATATGGAGTTAATTATGCAGGATCCGGGGACATGTACTATAAAGGCTCAAATATGCTGCATACCCTTCGACAACTCCTTGAAGATGATGAAAAATGGCGGCAAATTCTACGTGGGTTAAATAAAGAATTTTATCATCAGACAGTTACCACCAACCAAATTGAAAACTATCTGAGTGAACAAACGAATATAGATCTCACTGCATTTTTCAATCAATATCTGCGTACAACGAAAATTCCGGTTTTAGAATTTAGCATTAAGGATACTAAAATAAGATACAGATATACAAATATTGTCAAGGGTTTTGATATGCCTGTAAGAATTAAAGTTAACGATCAGGAGCAATGGCTATTTCCCAATGCTGAATGGAAAACAGAAAACTTAAATGCGAAGGCCACAGCCCAGGTTCTTGTAGATGAGAATTTTTATATTTTGGTTAAAAACCTATCTCAATAAGTCTTTTAGCAAACTTGTACAAAAAAAATCGGAGCTAAGAATATACTTTTACTAGTACTGAACTCCGACCTGATATATTATTCTAAAAATAATTAATTACTGTCAAATCTTACATTTCTTGCGACAACGGCGCCAGGACCTCTGTCTTCACCTTCTTTGGGTATATATACAAAATAAATTTCATCTGCTTTAACGTTGGCATCCGAATCAAGCTTTATGGACACCATACTTCTGGTTTCTCCTGTTAACGGCTTTGGCATGCTTCCTTTTCCTAATAACCTGCCATCCGGTGCATTTAATCGCATCTCAAAATCAAGACCAGCAGTAGGCAAATCCCTCCAGCTTGTGTTAATATGTGCCACTTTTACTCCGGTTAAATCTATGTCTTCCATGACAAACCAACCCTTTTTAGCAGGTAATATGAGTAAATCCATCCCACCAAACGAAACGGGGTTAAATCCGTCTACTTTAGTTTTACTGGAAAAAGGAACTGTACTACCCCTTAGGAAAACTTTTTGTATACCTGTAAGCGGTATGGCTTCTCCTTTTCCGGCATCAGTATAGCTGGCTGTAAGCACAAAAACGTTGGTCCCTGGTGTTGGTTTTGGCACAATGGAACCCTTGGCAGGAAGAGATATTTTCACAGCACTTCCTTCCACCAACGATTGAATATACGTCACAATTTGCCTGGATTCTGCATTTGTAATGTTAGGATGTGCAGGCATGGTCACTTCGCCCCAGACGCCATTACCTCCGGATTTAATTTTGCCTTGCAAATAACTAACCATATTGTCGTCATCTTTGTACTTTTCTGCAATCTGCGTATACATAGGCCCTATAGAGGCCTCATTAACTTTATGGCAGGTCTTACAATCCATGGATAAAGTAAGGGCTTTACCTGTTACAGCTGCAGAAACCTCCTTATGACCCAGAGAAAGATTTACTTCATCCATACCTTCCATATAATCTACTGACACAAATATATTTTCCTCATTAATATCCCCATTGCCATCCGGATCATTTACGGAAACGTTGTAATTTACAGGTATGCCAGGCATAAAAAATGATGAGTTGCCTCCACTAAGTTCTATGGTTACTAATGGTCTGGAATTTCCAGCTACAACAGTTACTACCTCACTGGTGGCAATTGCATTTTTATTATCCTTTACTTCAACAGAAACCATATATTCACCAGCCTTATCATAAACATAATTAATTGAAGATTCTGTTGACTCCATTGTTGTTCCATCTCCAAGATTCCATAAATAACTTACCTGATCTTTCTCTCTATCTGTCGCAACGACTTCGGCAGTAATACTCAAAGGCAAAATTCCGGAAGTCTTATCCACTATCAGCTGGTCTATTAACGGGGGCCTGTTTCCGCCATTATATTCAATATAGCTCAATCCGGAATTATCATTTTTTTGAAACCACCCGCTACCGTATTCAAGAAGATATACTCTACCATCTGCCCCTACTTCCATATCGATCAGGTTATTAACCTCAATATCTGAAGCAAAAGGTTCCATTTTATTGAATGTGCCGTCTTCAAAAAGGCTTACCGCCTTCATCCAGCCCCTCATCCAATCAAAAATTATCACCTTCCCATTATAGTACTCAGGCAAGGCGTTAGGGCCATTATACAAATCTGAATAATACGCCGGACCAGCCATTGCATTTCTTCCTCCTGTACTTACCTGAGGAAAATCTGTAGACTCAACATAGGGATAAAAAACATAAGCGGGCATAGCTTTTGGGAGTTCTTTTAATCCCGTGTTGTTTTTAGAATTATTCAAAGGTTATTCGGGATCAAATATTTCCCCGCTAACCCCTGTTTCGTAATTATATTCGAAGTAGGGTTTATTATCTGCAACAAAAAGTGGCCAGCCAAAATTGCCGGCTTCCCTGGCCTGATTCATTTCATCATAACCCCTGGGACCTCTTGTTAAAAGGCTGTCTTCTCTCGCATCAGGGCCAACATCGCCCCAATAGACATATCCTTTTTTAGGGTCCACGGAGATTCTATATGGGTTTCGATGACCCATGGTATAAATCTCCGGGCGTGTCTTTTCTGTCCCTATCGGGAATAAATTTCCCTCCGGAATATCATAAGAACCGTCTTCATTTACTTTTATTCGCAAAATTTTTCCCCTTAAGTCATTAGTATTGCCAGATGACCTTCTGGCATCATATTGCTGTTTTCCGGGAGTATCATTTAAGGGAGCGTAGCCACTATTTACATATTTCACCCCTTTTTCATTAAATGGAGTGGAATTGTCACCAGTGGATAAATGTAAGAGTCCGCCGGGTCCAAATGCGATAGACCCTCCTGTATGGCAACAGATCTCACGTTGGCTGTCCACGTCCAGAATTTTTTGTTCGGAATCCAAGTCAAAAACTCCATCTTTAAACTTAAATCTTGACAATCGGTTTACAGACTCATCCCCCGTTGGAGCATAATAAATGTAAATCCAGTTGTTCTGCGCATAATTAGGATCTTTTTGCAATCCCATAAGCCCTTCTTCGGCATTGACATCCGGGTTCAACAATGATTTATGGTAAACATCCAGTAAAGCCACTTGATTTAGCTCTTTGGTAACTGCATTGTAGTGCATAACTTCTCCTCTCCGTTGTCCAATAAGAACATCATTATTTGGTAAAATGGTCATTTCGGTAGGTTCAAAAAACTCACCTCCACCTACCAGAGAAACTTTGGAAAATCTATCCACTTCTGGGGGAATTTGCGAACTCACTTTAGAATAATCTAGTTTTAAATTATCCCCAATTGCATATTGTATACCACCTAATAAGTGTTTCAAATAGAGATCTTCTGTAAAGGATTCTGAAGTATGACCTAGTGCAGTGTAAAATGCCCTACCCCCGTCGTATTGATGGTACCAGCTCATAGGGTGGTACTCCCCATTAATACCTCCATCGTAGGTAGTTTCATCAACGGTCATAAGGACATTTATATCCGGATTTATCTTCTTGAAGTTGTACATCTCGTCCGTTCTGTGCCAAATAGTGTCTGTAAAGAAACTTGTTGCTGGAAAACCTTGATCTTTTAGTATAAAATCTGCTTCCGGTGTACCTGCAGGGTGACTATGGAAATATGCCCCAACCAATTTCCCATACCAGTTCCAATCATACTCCGTATCAGTGGCTGCATGCACACCAACAAAACCACCACCGGCCTGAATGTAACGCTCAAACCCAGCTTCCTGCTTGTGGTCCAAAATATTCCCGGTAGTACTCATAAATATAATCGCCGAGTATTGGCGTAATGAGTCTTCTTCAAAGATGGCTGCATTTTTAGTGGTATCTACTTCAAAATTATTCTGAGCGCCCAGTTTTTGAATAGCTGCTATCCCATCAGGAATAGATGCGTGTTTGAATCCCATGGTTTTTGAGAATACCAACACTTTTGGGTTTCCTTCTCTTTTTTTAGAACTACATCCAATAAGTAAAAGGCAACAAAAGAATATTGCCAAAGGGGAAATATATTTCATTATTTAGTGAGTAATAAATTATTGTAAATTTTTTGCAAGCAGCAAATATAAGAATAGCAGTTGTTAATTTTTCATAATATGATATTCATAAGCAACTAATTCGTATTAATTTGTGAAAAAAAATATGACATCACCAGAAATCTGTTTTAAGAATACCAAAGAATAGTGACTCTCGATTACCAAAAATTACACCATTTCTAAAGTTGTCTACTTAATTATTTTTACTTTTAGAGCTAAACTTCTACTATCTATATGCCCATTTTCTTAAAAAACCTATCAATTCTTGCTCTATCCCTTTTCATTCTTACGGGCTGTCATGAGAACTCGAAGGAAATGGTTGATCTAATCATTCAGAACGGGAATATCATTAATTTGGAAACCGGCAAAATTGAACACAAGGATATTTATATTTCCAAAGGCCGAATCAAAGAACTGGGTAATTCTGATGAAATCCCCCTATATAATGGAAATAAACTTATAAACGCAAAAGGCAAATATATCCTGCCGGGGTTTTGGGACAATCACGTACATTTCAGAGGTGGCAAAAACCTGATTTCGAATAACAAAAACTTTTTAAAAGTGTTTTTAGCCAACGGAATAACTACAGTCCGGGACGCCGGTGGCGATCTCACTCCTAATGTAATGCAATGGAGAAAAGGTATTTCCGAAGGAACTTTATTAGGTCCGGATATATATACTTCAGGTCCTAAAATTGATGGCCCCGGAGCAACCTGGGCTGGTTCCCTGGAAGTTGAAAATGAATTGGATATTGAAAAAGCACTTGATTCCCTTACAAATTTGAAAACGGATTTTGTAAAATTATATGATAGTAAGATTAGTGGTGAATTATATCTAAAAACTATCAAAGAAGCAGAAAATAGGGATCTTATTACATCGGGTCACATGCCTTTTACAGTAAATTTAAATGAAACAATAGACGCCGGTATAGATGCCATTGAACATTTGTATTACGTAATGAAGGGATGCTCAAACCTTGAAAATACCCTTACAAAACAACTTCAGGATAAAACCATTGGATTTTGGGATGCCATGCCTTTGTTGCAGGAGAGCTATGAAAAAGGTACTGCAGAAAAGACATTTGCATCACTAAAAACCAACAATATATTTGTGGTGCCAACGCTTCATATTGGAGAAGTTTTAAGCTATTTAGATGAAGTAAACCACAGCGGGGATTTCCATTTAAAATATTTGGAAGATGCCTTTATTAAAACCTATGAGGGGAGAATTAACGGAGCACTTAGGGCCAGTGCCGAACGCAGAAGAGACAGGAAAGAATTAGATGCTTTTTTTGAAAAATTAACCTATGATTTAAATAAGGCTGGGGTTGGTCTCCTTGCAGGTTCTGATTGTGGGGCATATAATTCATATGTCTATCCGGGGATTTCTTTGCATAAAGAACTGGAAGCTATGGTAAGGGTCGGTATTTCACCTATAGAAGCACTGCGAACTTCGGCATATAATGGATCTGTTTTCTTAAAAAAGGATAACGACTATGGGTTGGTAACTAAAGGTAAAATTTCCGACCTTGTCATATTGGCTGAAAATCCACTGGAGAATATCTCAAATACACAAAAAATTGATTTTGTAATAAAAGGAGAAACCGTTTTTAACGCCAAAGAGTTACTCATGCTATTGAAAGAAGCTGAAATTAAAAAAAAGACAAACCCATGAAAAAACTATTTATTGCAGGTGCTATTTTAACCTTTATTTCATGTAACCAGGCACAGGATAAAATAAGTGATACGGCTATTTTAATCTCCAATGTTACGGTCATTGATGTAATTACAGGAGAGCTTCTCGCGGGCCGGCAAATGGTTATTGACTCTGGGAAAATCAAGAAAATAGTAACCAGTATAGAAAATGAAGAGGTTTATAAAACCATCATAGATGGACAGGGGAAATATGCCTTACCCGGCCTGGCCGAAATGCATGCTCATATTCCTTCGCCTCCTACGTCTAACGAACGAACGGAAGAAACCCTTTTTCTGTATCTCTCCAATGGTATCACAACTATAAGGGGAATGTTGGGTCATCCGTCACATTTAGAGTTGCGAATAGCGGCAGAACAAGGGGAACTGCTAAGCCCACGAATATTTACTTCCAGTCCTTCCTTAAATGGAAATTCAGTTACGTCAGCTGAAGAAGCCAGGGAGAAGGTAATAGCTTATAGAAACGACGGTTATGATTTTTTAAAAATCCACCCCGGGATTAAGCGCGATGTGTTTGACGAATTAGTCAAAACCGCTAATGAATCGGGGATTTCATTTTCCGGACATGTACCGGTTGATGTCGGCATTGAACACGCCTTAGAGAGTAAATATGGCTCCATAGACCATGTAGATGGGTTTTTAGAAGGTTTAGTGCCTAAGTCAGAAAAAGTTAATCCAAATGAAAACGGATTTTTTGGCTACAATTTCACAAAACTGGCTGATACTTCTATGATTGATGAACTAGTTGAACTTTCAAAAAACAACAAAGTCTGGATAGTACCTACCCAAAGCCTTTTTGAAAGATGGTTTGCACCGGTAGATGGAGAAATACTTCTTCAGCAGCCCGAGATGAAATACATGCCTGCTTCAACCCTGTCAGAATGGAGAAAACGTAAGGAGGCATCAACAGGCCCGGGTACAAATTTTGATAAAACACAATGGGAAACCTTTATAGACATAAGAAGAAAACTAATCTATGCACTAAATAAAACCGGACATGGCCTGCTACTGGGGTCAGATGCTCCACAATTATTCAATGTTCCAGGCTTTTCCATCCATCACGAAATGGAGGGAATGTTAAAGTCTGGCTTATCTCCACTTGAAATACTACAAACCGGAACAATTAACCCAGCTCTTTTTTTTAATATGGAATCTGTTTTCGGCCAATTAAAGGAAGGAATGGCTGCAGATATTTTACTTATTAATTCTAATCCCGTTGAAGACATCAGGGCCTTAAAAAACTTGTCTGGGGTAATGGTCAGAGGGAAATGGATAAGCAAGGCTGATATTGATCAAAAACTTCAACAAATAGCAAATAATGCTTCCGCTAACTAGTTAGACTAATATTTAGAGGACGTAATAGTAGATTTAATGTTATTTTTGTCTTAAGCCTTTACTTCATATTAAGCCAGCGTGCAATCGTTATTAATATCTACAGAGGTAGCAGGCACTAATATAATGTCCAAATTACCCAAGGAACATCAATTTATAGACCTTTCAGACTATGGCAGACCCATTGCACGAGTCATCGCAAATTCTTTAAAAAATACGGCTTTTACTCCGATCCATCTAACTATTGGATTTGTAATTTCGGGTCTTCTTGCAATCCTGTGTATTCTTAATCATTATTATTGGGCCACCGCGTTCTTCCTAATATTAAAATCAATTTTAGATGCAGCAGATGGAGAACTAGCCCGTATTAAAAATCAACCCTCGTATACAGGAAGGTATTTAGATTCTGTTTCAGACATTATTCTTAACCTAATGATCCTGATTACAATTTGGTATGTTACTGACGGATCAATAGGGTATACCATCCTTGCTTTTATCGGACTTCAGTTGCAGGGAACCCTTTATAATTACTATTATGTAATTCTGAGAAATAAATACAATGGTGATACTACCAGCCGGGTCTTTGAACGCAAAGCACCAAAAGCCATGCACGGAGAGAAACAGAGTACGGTTGATTTCCTTTTTGGACTTTACAGTATCTTATATGGACTATTTGATAGGATAATTTATGTCTTGGACAGAAAGGCCGTAGCAAGTCAAAATCTTCCCAATTGGTTTATGACTGCTGTTTCTACTTTTGGACTGGGGTTTCAACTTTTAATAATAGGTATAATGCTTATGAGTAATCTGGAATCCTATATAATTCCATTTTTCATTAGTTATTCCCTGTTTATTTTTTTATTTATTGCAATTCGAAGGATGCTAAATCGGTAATTATCTTTATTTTCAACACTCAATCTTCACTAATATAACCGGATATGAAAAAGCTGTTTATCCTATTATTTTTACTATTAAGTACCGGAATGCAAAGTCAATCACTATTGATTCCTGATAGGGTATTTGATGGAGAAACTTTATTTACTAATTGGATCGTCGTTGTGGATGGCAATCAAATTGAATACACTGGTCCTCTTGATAAATGTCCAATAAAAATTATAAAAGACACCATTTTGCTAAAAGGGATGACACTTTTACCAGGAATTATAGAAGGCCATTCACATCTGCTGCTCCATCCATATAATGAAACCAGTTGGAATGATCAGGTACTTAAAGAATCTCCTGCAGAACGAGCGATCCGAGGCGCTGTTTATGCCAGGATATCTCTATTGGCGGGAATTACAACAATGCGGGATCTTGGTGCGGAAGGAGCAGGATATACCGATGTTTATCTAAAAAAGACCATTGATGAAGGTATTGTTCCCGGACCCCGATTACTGGTTGCAGGACCGGCAATTGTAGCAACCGGAGCTTATGGCCCAAAAGGGTTTCATGACGGAGTAACAGTCCCTCTGGGGGCAGAGACTGTAAGTGGCATTGATGAAGCCATTCAAACGGTACGCAGGCAGATTGGCAATGGTTCTGACTTTATTAAAGTATATGCAGACTACAGATGGATATCTGGCGAACCAGCCCAACCTACCTTTTTACAGAATGAAATTGAAGTTATGGTGGCTACCGCTAAAAGCGCAGGAAGGTATGTAGTAGCTCATGCGAGTACTCCGGAGGGCATACGCAGGGCAGTACTTGCAGGAGTGGAAACCATAGAACACGGGGATTTGGGAACCATTAAGGAGTTTAATTTAATGAAGGAAAACGATGTTGCCTTTTGTCCTACCCTTGCCGCAGGGGAAGCCGTTGAGCAATATGGTGGTTGGATAAAAGGTAAAGGCCCTGTGCCCAAAAGAATTATCCAAAAAAAAGCTTCATTTGAAGAGGCAATACAGTCAGGGGTTGAGATCATTTTTGGAGGGGATGTAGGTGTTTTTAGTCATGGAGAAAATTATCGGGAAATGGAATTAATGGTAGAATACGGGATGACCCCATTAGCTGTATTGCAATCTGCAACTTCTGTCAATGCGAGGGTGTTTCACCTTGATGGATTCGGCCAAATAAGGAAGGGATTCTTCGCAGATATCATAGCCGTTCAGGGTGACCCCACTAAAGATATTTCGGCTATTAAATCGGTGAAATTTGTAATGAAAGATGGAGAAGTCTACCTAGGAGACAAGTAAGACTGAAAAATTGATGCAAATTTTACAATTTAAATAAGTATCGAAAACTAAAATTCGAATTTTCTTCTTTTAAACATTTCGTATAATAAATGAGAATCTGCCATTAACAAGCCTTTAAGATTTATAGTTCAACTTTTTGGTATATTTAGCAACTAAATAAAATCATCCTAATTTAAGGTAAAAATGGCCATTCTTTCCAGCCGGAATTAATGCTCATTCTTCTATATTTATTAGGGTAATAACTACTTAAACATCAATCTTAAAACCATGGTAAACATGAAAAAGCTGATCTTAATGCTGGCAATCACAATGATATGGAGTTGCAAGCAAGAAAAAACGGAAGTAAAACCAAGCATTGCAGAAACTCTGGAGACTTACACCATAGAGCAAATGATGGACAATGAGAGCGTATTTGGGGGACGTTTTTCTCCGGATAAATCAAAATTATTAGTGTCCAGTAACCGCTCGGGTATTTATAACATGTATACCGTTGCTTCGTCAGGAGGCGATTTTATTCCGGTAACAGCTTCCGATAGTTCCTCCGTTTTCTCAATTTCCTATTTCCCTCAAGACGAGCGTATGTTATTCCGGATGGATAACAATGGGGATGAAATTTATCATATCTTTTTAAGGGACGAAGAGGGAACACAAAAAGATCTTACTCCTTTTGAAGGTGCCAGAGCGGTTTTCTACGGGTGGGCCAAGGATGACAAAAGCTTTTACTTTACTTCCAACAAAAGAGATAAGAGGTATATGGATCTGTATGAGATGGATTTAGAGAATTTTACACCTACCCTGCTCTACCAAAATGATGAAGGATATAACGTTGGCGGAATCTCACATGATAAACAATACCTGCCATTAAGCAAATCTATTAACACCAATGACAGTGATTTATTCCTTTATGGTTTTAAAGATAAGTCTACAACAAAAATAAATCTAAATCAAAGCGCCAATAGTAGTGAAGACTTTGCCATAAACGGTTCATCTCTATATTATACTACAGACGATGGTGCTGAATTTGCTTACCTCATGAAATATAATATTGCCGATGGCACTCGTGAAAAAGTTATGGAACGCGATTGGGATATTGCTGGTAGTTATTTTACTGAAAATGGAACATATCAGGTGACTTATATAAATGAAGATGCCAAAAATGTTATTGAAGTAAAAGATATGGCTTCGGGTGAAAATATTGAACTTCCCAAATTTGAAAATACAAGTATTACTAATGTCGGTTTTTCAGATGATGAGAAAACCATGAGGTTTTATGCAGGTGGTTCAAATACTCCATCTAATTTATTTGTGTATGATTTGGAAACCAAGCAGCAGAATCAAATTACAAACGTTTTAAACCGGGAAATAAAAGGTGAGCATCTGGTCACTGCAGAAGTTGTACGCTTTAATTCTTTTGATGGTCTTGAAATACCAGCTATTTATTACAAACCCCATCAGGCTAGTGCTGAAAATAAGGTACCTGCCCTGGTTTGGGTACATGGTGGCCCCGGAGGACAATCAAGACAAAATTTTAGTTCCTTAATACAATATTTGGTAAACCATGGCTATGCTGTCCTGGCGGTAAACAACAGAGGAAGTAGCGGTTATGGCAAGACTTTTTATCAGTTGGATGACTTAAATCATGGAGATAAAGATCTGAAAGATTGTGTAGAAGGAAAAAATTGGCTCACGCAACAGGGCGAAATTGATGCAGAAAAGATTGGTATTATAGGTGGCTCATATGGAGGCTATATGACCATGGCTGCCCTTACTTATACTCCTGAAGAATTTGCTGTAGGAGTAAATTTATTTGGGGTTACCAACTGGATTAGAACCCTTAGAAGTATTCCACCATGGTGGGAATCGTTTAAAGATGCGCTTTATAAAGAATTAGGAGACCCAAATAGTGCAGACTCTGTTCGTCTTAAAAAAATATCCCCTTTATTCCATACTGATAAAGTAACTAAACCATTGATTGTCCTGCAAGGCTCTCGGGATCCCCGGGTTTTACAGGTAGAATCTGATGAGATTGTTGCCGGGGTTAGAAAAAATGGGGTTCCAGTGGAATATGTTTTATTTGAAGACGAAGGTCATGGTTTTGTTAAAAAGGAAAATCAAATTGAAGCTTATAGTAAAGTCCTCGAATTTTTGGATGTATATCTAAAGCAGGACAAAGGTACTCCTATTAAGGATGGTGAAACTATTGAAATGAATTCTGATTCTTAAGTCTAAACAAAATCTAAGTTTATTGATTTTAAATAGTTAAATTGAATATAGAAGCTCGCTTGAATTGAATTTTGACAAACAAGCGAGCTTGTAATTTTGTGTTTTTTTAAAAGATATTTCCTTATGAGAAAATTACTAGCCATTCTTATATTGCTTATTGCAACAAATAATCAAGCTCAGGAAACAGGAGAAGATAAATTAGGCGCATGGTACATGTACTTTGGGACCAATAAAGTTTCTGAGCGATTTAGCATTCATACCGAAGCTCAATTCAGATATTATGAAACCACAAGTAATTTCAATCAATTACTGCTCAGAACTGGCCTGAATTACCATATTAGTTCTGAGGCCATTGCTACTATAGGTTATGGCTACATTGATACCGATACTAGTTTTGAAGATATCCCTAACGAAAATAAGTTGCTGGAAAACAGAATATTTGAACAATTCATTCTAAAAAATAAAGTTTGGGAACTATTATTTGAACATCGTTTTCGCTTTGAACAGCGTTTTTTGAATTCAGGAACGGCTTCTGACACCCAACATAGAGCGCGGTATAGATTACAAATCACACTTCCACTTACCAATACCTTTTTCCTCAACTTCTATGATGAGATATTTTTGAATCTTCAGGATGAAATTTTTGGACAAAACAGACTGTATGCTGCTCTGGGGATAAATATTGTTGAAAATTTAAGTTTGCAGTTAGGGTATTTGAAAAACCATTTTAATACTGCTAATTACGATCGATTGCAGTTAGCCGTTTTTTACAACCCGGATTTACGCCGAAAAAAGAGTGAAGTAAAATAACTTATTCTTACCTGGGCCATTATAGCTTAGTTAACTTCCAAAAATATAATCAACTTGTGGTTAGGGATTATCAATAATTTGGGTTTAAGGCCTAAACGAAAGAATATTCAAATTGTTCAACCTTAAAGAGTTATTGCTATTTTTTAACCTAAAACAATCTAATAATTTCAATTTCTATCTGTAAGAAAGTTTAGTACCTTTCATTCGACTATCAATTAATAAAAAAGCAATATGAGCCTACAAAAAGTACTATTTCATAATAAGTCGGGCCAGAAATTAGTGGGAAGACTAGAGTTACCTGCAAATCAACTACCACATAATTACGTGTTATTTGCACACTGTTTTACTTGTAATAAAAACCTGTTAGCCATTAAAAATATTAGTAAATCACTTTCTTCGAGTGGTTTTGGTGTTTTACGTTTTGATTTCACCGGTCTGGGCGAGAGCGAGGGAGATTTTGCAGACACCAATTTTTCGGGGAACGTGGAAGATTTGATAGCTGCAGCAGAATATCTGAGAAACACTCACAAAGCACCGACCCTTTTAATAGGACATTCTCTTGGGGGAGCGGCAGTACTCCTGGCAGCATCAGAAATAGCATCAATTAAAGCTATAGCGACGATTGCTGCTCCTTCTAATCCTGTGCATGTAAAACGTTTACTTAAGAGTAATATCGAGGAAATAAACTTAAATGGGAAGGCCCTGGTTAATATAGGCGGACGCGATTTTACCATTAAAAAACAATTTCTGGAGGATTTGGAAAATAGAACGCTTCCACAAACAGTCAAAGAATTACGCAAACCAATTTTGATATTGCATTCTCCACAAGATCAAACGGTGGCTATTAAAAATGCAGAAGAAATTTATATCGCTGCACATCACCCAAAGAGCTTTATTTCTTTAGATGGGGCAGATCACCTCCTTTCAGATAGAAAAGATTCAACCTATGCAGGTAACGTTATTTCGGGTTGGGCGCAACGTTACCTCGATATTCCTCAGGATAAAAGTATTAATTCCAAACACCAGGTGGTGGCAAGCCTGGACGCGGATGAAGGATTTTCAACTTCAATGAAAGTAGGTAATCATTATATGATCGCGGATGAACCTGAAGAATTTGGCGGTAATGATTTTGGACCTTCTCCTTATGAGTTGGTTTCTGCAGGTTTGTCTGCTTGTACGGCCATGACTATTCAGATGTATGTAAAACGAAAAGGATGGGACCTGCAAAATGTTGAAGTGCACACCTCATATAGCAAATCACATGCAGAAGATTGCCAGGATTGCGAATCTCCCGGAGCAAAAATAGATACTTTTAAAAGGGAACTACGATTAGCTGGTAATATTGATGAGAAACAGACTCAACGGATCCTGGAAATAGCAAATAAATGTCCGGTTCACAAAACGCTCCATAGTGATACACAGGTCGTTACTAAAATAATTGACAAATCATAAACGATCCCTTTTTAAATATTTGTCATAAAAAATTGAAGTACAGTTTATAAGCAGAAAAATTGTTAAAAGTCAAACTGCAACTTGAAGTATCAATTTCCAGTGAAATGAACTTTAATATGCAAATCGATACGGGGTATTATTCAAATCATTATATGCATTGTTTTGACTTACCAGCTAATATTCCGTAACTTTCGTAAGTAACATAAAACGAAAAACAAATGAAGAAAATACACATACTCGCAATAAGTATGATTCTTGTACTGGCATATAATTGTAAAGATGGTAAAAAGGCTGAAAAAGACGGCAATGCGGCCACGGACGAAGCTGTAGAAAAAACAGTAGAGGAAGTTAGTGTAGAGGTTATAAAATTTTCTATGGAACCCAAAAGTGACAGCAATGT
This sequence comes from uncultured Eudoraea sp., assembly GCA_905479615.1. Classification (GTDB taxonomy): domain Bacteria; phylum Bacteroidota; class Bacteroidia; order Flavobacteriales; family Flavobacteriaceae; genus Eudoraea. The sequence goes on along the minus strand of CAJQNH010000237.1, from coordinate 1,133 downwards.
GCAGGGTGAAGTGGTCTTTACAGAAGAAAACGGAATGGTAATGATGAAAGCCACATTAAGTGGACTTAGCCCGGGAGAACACGCAATTCACATTCACGAAAAGGCAGATTGTTCTTCTGATGATGGCACGTCTTCCGGAGGGCATTGGAACCCTACACATGAGCCACATGGAAAATGGGGTATGGCCGAGGGATTCCATAAAGGTGATATCGGTAATTTTACGGCAGATGCAGATGGTAATGCCGTTGTTGAATTTAGTACAGATCAGTGGTGTATAGGCTGCGAAGATGAAAATATGAACATTTTGGGCAAAGCTGTAATTGTACATCAGGGAGTTGATGATTTTACATCGCAACCCAGTGGTGCGGCAGGTGCCAGAGTAAGTTGCACCGGTATTATTCAATAGAAAACCTATAATTTTATTAAAAAATGGCTGCTAAATTAGCGGCCATTTTAAGTTTTAAGAGGTCTATTTGTTTATGGTCTTTTCAGTAAAAGTCGATCAATATGTAAATATTTTCTTTGCCCTATTTTTTTCTCAAAGAATAATGGGCTTTGAAAACTTTAAATAGAAGAAACGACATAACTATAAACCAAACAGAGAAAATATAATATTCCATAACGAGGTTGATTTGGGTTAAAATTCTCGAAAACGTACTAATAAATAAATTCAGATTTCTGTAATACTTGGGGCATTGCAGAAATGCTCTGATAGCATTTGAACGTTAAACATAAGCATTTCATCCATAATTTCCTAAGAAAAAGTTAAAAAAAACAAAATATCAAATGAATTGAACACTGATTAATTTCAAATTTTTCAATTCCAAATTACGGCTGATATAAAAATAAAATTAGGTTGAGAAAAGTTACAACATACCAATTTTCCATTTTAATAAGAGGGACAACAAAGGGAATGTCCCATATTTTGTTTTACTTTGACTTTTTAAAAGATCAAGCCAATGAACCCATCCGCATCCGGTTGGATTGACAAATTCGGGCACGATGTAAAAGATAATCTTGAAGCTTTTATCGATTTCAGGAATCTTTACGGGGGGCTTAAAACATCTGGTTTTGTCTATGGATTAAACATCAAGATTCCGCGTTTTATTAAACCTGAGCACACTTTGTCAGAG
>CAJQNH010000236.1 GCA_905479615.1 uncultured Eudoraea sp. | reverse complement strand
TTTTAACTCCTTAGCTACACTATCATAATATTCTTGTGTTACTACCTCTGTCCATTTAGTGGGCTGTCCTCCTCCATATAAGGCCAAATACGTAACGTCGCTATCCTTGGTTGATGTGTGCCAGTGCTCAGTGTCCTTAGGGCATTTAATCACATCTCCCGTTTTTAGCACAAGGGGATCTTTTCCTCTTTCTTGATAATAGGCTTGACCATCTACAATGATTAAAACCTGTACGGAGGAATGTTTGTGCCAGTCCAAGGTCGAGTTGGCTCTGAAGGTTGCTTTCGTTATTTTTTTATTTCTTGTTCAATCAAAACAATGGTCGCATCAACTTTAGTTAAAATTTTGGTTAGTTGCCCTGTCAAAAGGTTATTATTAAAGTTTGCCAATGTAAATCCGTTTTTAATTCGTTTACTTTTAAGTGCGGTTTCAACATCTTCTCTTGATAATTCAATATCTTTATTTGGTTCAGACCATGCTATTATGGCATTTTCGTAATCTACAATGTCTGCAAATGGACTATATAAATATTCTGAATAATCATCATACATATGTTTTCTCACTTCAAAAAGCTCATTGTAGTTATCATCGATCTGAAGTAATAGCTGCTTAACTTTTTCATTTGATAAAGATGAGAGTTTACCAGCATTAATAAGTTCCTTAAAAGTAATAAAGCTCGGGTTATGAGCTTCCCAGTATAGTACATTTGTCCAATTGGAATAATAATCATTTAGGTTATCAACTTTTTTTAAATGGTAGTAACCTTCCATAATTTTCGCAGACTCCGATTTGGCTTTTCTTCTTTCAATTATCTTTATTAGTGCCGTTTGGTCTTGTATTAAATCTGATAATATATTTTCAAGATGAGTAATTTCTTCATTCCGCTTGTCGTTTTTATTTTTCAAAGTATTAAGCTGTATTGCAATTAAAATTCCTATAACAACAAGTACAATTTCTCCAATAGCATATTTAAAATACCTGCCGGCCGGCCAGGCGGGTTTTCCAGATTTATTTTTTTCCATAAGGTCGTAGCGTATTTTTCGAAAGAATTTTAGCATTGTTGAAAGTTAAGGATTTGTTGACCATAAAGAAGCTCCTTTCAGCATTGCTCTTCTAGGTAGTTTTATACTGGCAACAATTAATTCAGCAAAATCACTTGGTTGTAAAACGCTATCATGAGAATCTTTTTTTGTGATACCTAAATCAATTGCCATATCAGTTTCTATGGTGCTCGGTGTTAATGTGCAAACTCTAATGTTATTCTTGCGAACTTCTTTCATCAGGGATTCAGACATTCCAATAACCGCGAATTTTGATGCTGAATAAGCAGATGTGTTTGCATTCCCATTTAATCCTGCTGTAGACGAAATATTTATAATATCACCTTCATTCTGACTTAATAAATATGGTAAAACTTCTTTAGTCACATAATACATGCCCATAAGATTGGTTTGAATGATTTGGCTCCATTGGCTTACATCCATTTCATTAAACGACCCAAATGCTGCAGTTCCGGCATTGTTTACTAAAATATCAACAGAACCCAGCTTGTTTATAATGTTTTTTATACCGATTTTAACATCCTGATAACTACCTACATCAAATGCTGAATACGTAGCGTTAATTCCGAAGGTCTCTAATTCAGAAACCGTTTCTTTCAAAAGCTTTTCATTTCTGCCAGTTATAGCTATGTCAACGCCTTCTTTTGCAAATGCAATGGCAGTAGCTTTTCCTAGTCCTCTGCTACCTCCTGTAATTATTGCTTTTTTATTTTTCATATTTATCTAAAGAATTTTATCATTGCTTATGCACGTTGTTGTGCTTTCGTTATTTCTTAATTTCGGTATCTATCAAATGTATCAAATCATTAATATATTCTATTTGATTATTATGTTTTCTGCTTAATCCAACGTTATTCATCAGAGCTAACTTTAATCCATTTGTAAATGTTTGATCATTGTGTTGCCACTTTAAATCGGTTATAAGTTTATTATGCTTTGACTCAGGAATATCTTCAGCTTTTAACCTGATTAGTAATCCGGTTGTTGGTGTAGTTGTATCAAAAAACTCTATAACAGATATATTTTTAACATGTGGGTCATAGAGGTATTCCTCATATTCTCTCCTCATATGATATTCACTTCCAGCAATTGAAGCGTAATTTTTTTCTAGCTCTAGCAAGCCATTCTTGATAGAATCATTTTTAATTAAACTAAGATTTCCCGAGCTTAAAAGTTCTTTAAAAGTGTTGTTGTTTGGAACAAAATCTTTCCAACCAAAAACCGTTTCGTATGTGTCTGTATACACTTGCACCTCTTTAATGTTTTTTGGTTCATCTCCATTTATGAGTTTGGAGCATGCTTGTACCTTTCTAAAATGATATGCTGTAAATTCTTCGCTATTTAAAATTTCATTTTGTAAATCAACCTTAAGATTTTTGAGGTAATTAATTTCTTTGTTTCTTTCCTTCCTTTCTTCATTCCAAGTATTAATACTTAAGGCAATGAGAATACCTATAACCACAAGAAATATTTCTCCAATTGCATATTTTAAATACCTGCCGGCCGGCCAGGCGGGCTTTCCAGTTTTCCCTTTTAAAAGTAAATCTTGCCTAATTTTTCTAAAAAAATTTATCATTGTTTAGCGGTTTCTGATAATGAAGTATAAGGGGTGTGTATGACACGGTTTTGGATTAGACTAGCATTTATTTTCCCCGAGTAAATGGTTTATTAATATTTGATTCTTGATGCCTTAACATAGCCAATATGTGTTATAGCCCTTTTTGTGTGCCGACTTTTCACAATTCGTTTTCGGCCCAAGGGTCGTATGAACCAAAGTTCCATATATATTCTTCAGTATCCTTGCATGTATAGCTACGTCCACCGTATTCTTCATCTTTAATCTCTATAAGAATTTTAGCCCCTTCAGCAACGGCCTTTTCATAATGTTCATCAATTTTATCGATTACAATATAAGGTGTTTGAGTGTTATTTCCGTTTAGGCTTTCGGGCGTTTTTACCAGTTTTCCATATTCGTTTTCAATTTCAGAACTTAGCATAATCATGGAATTACCATACGTCAGTTGTGCATGCGCAATGGTATTATTCTCTCCTTCGACTATGAGGTGTTTTTCAAATTCAAATGCCTTACATAGCCAGTCAATTGCCTTTCGGGCATCTTTGTATCGCATCGTCGGGATAATGCATGCCTTATTTTCTTTCATATTTTTTTTCGTTTTCTACAAGTTCAAGTTACAATAAAGTGATCATTTTGTTTCTAACCGATTAAGATAGTTCGTTTTTTTAGCTTGCGCA
>CAJQNH010000235.1 GCA_905479615.1 uncultured Eudoraea sp. | reverse complement strand
ATTAATAGTTGCTAAAGTCAATTGTACTGAATTTATAATTATCTTTCACATTAATCAATTCTTATCCATAACACTTGCAGTTAGTTTAACTATCTAAATTTGGAATCAAATTGAATTGATTTTTTGATATATTTATAGTTTTAAAACCAACCAAACCAAGCAATTATGAAGATATATAAGTCTTTAATTTTTAGTTTTATCCTATTATTTTTCTTTTCGTGTAAAGAAGAAAAACCCACACCAGAAGTCGCAGAAAAAATTGAGGTTCGCGAATGGAAACCTGAGGATACCAGAAGCCTAACAGGTCTTACGGTTAAACGGGGACTTAAAGAAAAAACAGCACTTGCTACTCCGGGTTATGTGATGTTCCAACCCACAGAAAGCACTAAAACACATCTTATTAATCTAGATGGGGAAGTGATTCATACCTGGGAAGCCGAATTGGCGATAGTTAACCAATATTTAAAAGAGAATGGCAACCTGGTCAGATTAGAAGTAGACCCTGACTTTCCCACCTTTGCTGCAGGGGGACAAGCCGGACGGATTCGGGAATACGACTGGGATGGCAATATCTTGTGGGATTTTGAATGGGCAGATGAAGATGAGTTGATACATCATGATATTGAATTATTACCGAACGGAAATATTCTGGCGATTTCCTACGAAGCTAAAACACAGAAAGATGTTCTGGAGGCGGGCAGAGATCCGAAACATGTAACTAAAGCCGGACTTTGGCCAGACAAGATTATAGAAATAAAACCATCAGGACCCACGGGGGGAGAAATTGTATGGGAATGGCATATGTGGGATCATTTAATCCAGGATATAGACAGTACCAAAAATAATTATGGGGTTCTGGCAGAAAATCCCAGAAAAATTAACTTTAATGTACACGGGGATATATTTCCTCCAATGACTGAAGAACAGGTTCAACAAGGGATAAAAATGGGTATGATGACGGGAAATGCCACCGTAGATAACCAGCATTCCGACTTTACCCACACCAATGCTATTGCCTATAATGCAGAATTAGATCAGATTGCCATCAGTGTTCCTGCTTACAGTGAAATAATGATCATAGACCATGGCACAACCAGTGAAGAAGCCAGAGGAAGTACCGGTGGCAGATGGGGACACGGGGGAGATCTTTTGTATCGTTGGGGTAACCCTGTCAATTACGGAAGAGGATCAAAAGCAGATCGCAAACTCTTTTTTGAACATGATATAAAATGGATCCCGAAGGGCTATCCTGGCGAAGGACATTTAATGGTCTTTAACAATGATATTGAACATCCTGACAATAAAGTACCTTCTATGTGGGCAGTATTAATGACCAGCAAATCTCCGGAAGTTGTAACCCCGGTAGGGGTGCTTGGCAATCATAGTGCAGTTTTCGAATTTATACCTCCAACTAATTCTGATGGGGCTTATATTTTGGCTGAGAATGAAGCATTCGGACCAGAAGGGCCTCATTGGTCCTATACAGCACCGGACAAATATTCCTTTTATTCAGCTTTTGTTTCGGGTGCCCATCGTATGAAAAATGGAAATACCCTAGTCACATCTGGAGCTAAAGGACGAATGATGGAAGTTACCCCGGATGGACAAATTGTTTGGGAATATTGGAATCCTTATAATGACCATTACAGAATGCCAGACGGCACTGTGGCATCTCCAATAGGACCATTTAAATATATGCAATTCAGGGCGACACATTTCGCAGAAGACTTTCCTGCCTTTGCAGGCAAAGACCTGACTCCCCTTGCAGAACAACCTGAACCTTTTATCTTTGAAATGCCTCCGCCACCTGTAGCACAGGATAGTGTACACTAAATTATAAATCAATTATTAACTAACATAAAACTATACAAATGTCAATTAAAATTATAGGAGCCGGATTACCACGGACCGGCACAAATACATTAAAACAAAGCCTGGAACAATTAGGTCATAAACACGTTTACCATATGAAGGAATTGCTGGTAAACCCGGAAAAACTACATTTATGGAAGACCCTTGACGAAACCGGTGATACAGACTGGGACGCACTTTACGAAGGCTATGACGGCACCGTGGATTTTCCGGGTTATCCCTGGTATAAAGAACATATGAAAAGATACCCGGACGCTAAGGTTATTCTAACCGTACGAGATTTTGAAGCATGGTATAAAAGCGTGGATAGTACAGTCTTCCGAGCCGGACCACAAACACCTGGTGAAAAAATTAAAATGATGGGCAAATTATTGACCAGTGCCAGGGCACGCAATGTTGTTAAGTGCATTAAATGGTTCAAAAAAGTCTTTTTTGCTGATAATCTGCAGGGAAAGTTTGGCGATAAAGAATTTGCACAAAAATTCTGGGAAGATCATTTAGCGGAAATAAAAGCCAACGTACCTGCAGACAAACTATTAGTATATGATGTGCGGGACGGATGGGCGCCACTTTGTAAATTCCTGGGTGTTCCTGAACCCTCTGAACCCCTGCCGCATTTAAATAAAAAGGAAAATTTTAAGGCAATGCTTCCCAAACTTATGAAAGGGGAAATGGTCTAAAGCCGGATATGAATAAAAACTAAATATTACAATCTCCCTCGGTGGCTTTTGCCTGCCGGGGTTTAATTATAAATATCTTCCAATATGAATACTGAAAGCTGGCAGGTAAAAGCTACTCTTTTACTGGTAAGTAGCCTTACCATTATGTCTATGATTACCATATCTGCTTCATTGCCTGATATGACCAAGGCATTTTCAGCCCTACCAAACGCTGAAAACCTGGTAAAGCTTACGCTTTCGTTTCCTGCCCTTTTTATCGCCTTAACTGCAATAATTGCAGGGAAGTTCATAGATAAATTTGGAAGATTGCGACTTCTAAACGCTGCTTTAATCCTTTATGCCATTGCCGGTAGTTCGGGTTATTGGTTAGACAACATCTATATTATCCTGGCTGGAAGGGCTTTACTGGGTATTTGTGTTGGAATTACTATGACCATTGCTACAACGCTCATAGCAGATTATTATCAGGGCAAATCCAGGCAAAAGTTTGCCGGTCTGCAAATAGCAGTGATGTCTTTGGGAGGTATTATGTTCGTTACTCTTGGGGGAGTATTGGCCGATATATCATGGCGGGTTCCTTTTTTACTTTATTTATTTCCCCTGCTAATCTTACCTATGACCAGTTTATTTCTAAAAGAACCAAAAACATTACATATTGCAAAAAGTAAGGATACTTCGGTTAAATCACCTAAAATTATTTGGCTTGTCTTTATAAATATAATGATTATGTGGATTCTGTTTTTTATTATCCCCGTGCAGATACCGTTCTATTTAAAATCTATTGGCATTGAAAAAAACACTTTAATCGGCATCGCAATAGCTTCGACCACTTTTTTCTCAGTGATTTCTTCGCTTTCATTTTCCCGGATAAAGGACAGACTGAGCTATCAGCAGGTATTTGGTATTGGCTATTTGTTAATGGCCCTCTCCTTTGCAAGTATTTCCTATGGAGGATCATACGGCATGGTTATGATAGGAATGTTACTAGCTGGACTGGGTATGGGCTTAATGATCCCTAATGCAAATGTTTGGGTAATGCAATTAGCCCCCGAACAAATTCGGGGTCAGGAAATTGGCAGATTAACTACATTTTGGTTTATGGGTCAGTTTTTATCCCCTATAATTTTACTTCCTTTTTTAAATATAATCTCGCAATCTCAATTATTCTCCATATTAACTTATGTAATATTAGGCTTGAGTATTGGATTCTTCCTATATGGGTTTCTAAATAAAAAGAGACCTGGTGGGGCTTAAGGAATAAATCCAGTGCCCGTCAAAAGCAGAGATGAGTATAGATTTAATTATACTTTCTAAATATCCATTAACTTAGTGGTTGAGCAACTAATTCTGATGTGATTCTTAAAAAACAAGAAAATCTGGCCCATAAAAAATCCGGCCCCTTTGTTGGAGTACTCCTTTTTATAGCATCCATAATTTTGCTAATTCTTACCGGCCCTTTAGGATTTTTATATGGCATCTTATATTCCTTATTCACAAAAGGCTTTAGAGGTCTGGGAGAATATCTATTTAAGATTGCCGTATCTGTAGATCAGTTGGGAAATGTTTTGATGCAGCATTTACTCAATACACTGTGGGTAAAAAAAGGAGGTTACAAATTTGGCAATAGAGATGAGACTATCTCCAGTGCCTTAGGCAGAAACAAAAAACTAGCTACACTAACCCGTTTTGGGATTGCAATTGATAACATACTGGATAAATTAGACCCTAATCATTCTCTTAACTCCATCGACTATTATATTGAACCATCACAGGGTATCCTGGATGTGTTGGCATGGATTCATACCATAGACAACCGAATTTTATGTACAAGGAGTTCAGGTAAGGGTGTCTATTATATCCCGGGTGGAAAAAGAGAGCCCGGAGAATCTGATACGCAATCTCTTTCCAGAGAAATAAAGGAGGAACTACAGGTAGATTTAGACATTTCTTCATTAAAACTTATGGGAATTTTTGAGGCCCCCGCTCATGGAGTTCAACCTGGTGTCATAGTTCGAATGAGATGCTATACAGGGGGTTATACAGGAGATTTGTGCCCCGATTCTGAAATTTCTGAAATGGTATGGCTCAGTTATAGCGACAGAAAAATGGTATCTGAAGTAGACCAACTTATTTTTGATTTTCTTAATAAGAAAGGATATCTAATATAAAAATCCGATGAACTCCAAAAAGATTTTCGCTACTTTTAGTGCCAATTTTATAATCGTATTTATTAATATAAAAACTACAAATGGTAGTATTGGGAATTGATATTGGTGGCTCCGGAATGAAAGGCGCATTGGTAAACTCTATAACAGGTGAAATGTTGACCGAACGTTTCAGAATTCCTACTCCTGAATCCAGAAAACCACAAGAAATGGCGGAAGTGGTTAAAGAAATAGTTCAGCACTTTAATCATAAAGGTCCGGTTGGAGTTGGGTTCCCTACAATTATCAGGCATGGCATATGCAAATCCAAAGGAAATTTACATAAATCCTGGGTGAATTTAAACGTAAAAGAACTTTTCAGTAAGGCCACCGGACTACCGGTAACGGTTATCAATGATGCGGATGCTGCTGGATATGCAACCATGAATTATGGTATAGGAAAAGGAAAAAAAGGTTTGGTTTTAATGATTACCATCGGAACCGGATTGGGCAGCGGAGCATTCTTTAATGGTGAGCTAATACCAAATTTTGAATTGGGTCAGATACCTTATAAGAAGTATAAAAAAATTGAAAACTGGGCCGCGGCATCTTCAAAGGAAAATGAAGGCCTTAGCTTTAAAGAATGGGGGAAACGCTTTAACGTATTCCTAAAGTATGTCGATCTGCTAATTTCTCCGGACTTTATTATTTTAGGAGGGGGAACTTCAAAGCAATTTGATGAATACAAAGATTATATCACCATTGAAACTCCCGTAATTCCGGCAGAATTAAGAAACCAGGCAGGAATAGTTGGCGCAGCAGCGGCAGCATTGCATGAGGCGCCAAGAGACTAAGCTAAAAGTGAGTATAATACTTTAAGAAATTTTATTCCTTTTGCGGTCTACTTCTTTTAGAAAGATTTTACGAAGACGAATATGTTTAGGGGTAACCTCTACATATTCATCTTTTTGAATATACTCCAGGGCTTCCTCCAGAGAAAATTTGATGGCCGGAACAATTTTTGCCTTATCATCTGCCCCGGAAGAACGTACATTTGAAAGTTTCTTGGTTTTTGTAATATTTATTGTCATATCGTCACCTCTGGTATTCTCACCTATAACCTGACCTTCATAAATATCCTCACCAGGATCTACAAAGAACCTGCCCCTTTCCTGTAATTTATCAATTGAATAAGGAATTGCTTTCCCATTTTCCATAGAAACCAACGAACCATTTTACCTTTGAGGAACATCTCCTTTCATAGGTTGGTATTCTAAAAAACGATGAGCCATAATTGCCTCCCCTGCTGTTGCGGTTAAAAGTTGATTTCGCAATCCGATAATACCACGTGAAGGGATAAGAAATTCACATACCATTCTATCACCCTTAGCCTCCATACTGGTCAATTCTCCTTTACGGATAGAGACCATTTCTACTGCTTTTCCCGATACTTCTTCTGGTAAATCTATGGTCATATGCTCAATAGGCTCACATTTTACTCCGTCAATGGTTCTAATTATAACCTGAGGCTGGCCTATTTGCATTTCATAGCCTTCTCTTCGCATAGTCTCTATCAAAACAGATAAATGCAGAACACCCCTTCCAAAAACCATAAACTTTTCAGCGCTATCGGTCTCTTCTACGCGCAGTGCCAGGTTCTTTTCCAATTCTTTCTCCAACCTTTCCTTAATATGCCTGGAAGTAACAAATTTACCGTCCTTACCAAAAAAAGGACTATCGTTAATTGTGAATAACATACTCATTGTTGGTTCGTCTATGGCAATGGTCTTAAGGCCTTCAGGATTTTCGATATCCGCAATGGTATCTCCAATATCAAAACCTTCAAGTCCTACTATAGCACAAATATCACCAGTGACTACTTCCTTCACTTTTATACGGCCCAAACCTTCAAAAGTAAATAGTTCTTTTACCTTAGACTTTACGATACTGCCATCTCGTTTTACCAAAGAGATTTGCTG
>CAJQNH010000234.1 GCA_905479615.1 uncultured Eudoraea sp. | reverse complement strand
ATCCCGTTGTCGGTAATGCGAATTTCAATTATATCCGTTTCTTTTTTGGTCAATTCAATACTTAAGGCTCCCTTCTCTTCCTTATATCTAAGTCCGTGCCAAATGGCATTTTCTATATAAGGCTGAAGCAACATGGGAGGGATTTGGAAGGCCTCTGTATCTATTTGTTCATCCAAATTTATGGTATAATCAAACTTCTCCGGAAAACGGGAATGTTCTAATTTCACATAAAGTTCAATGAGTTCCAATTCCCTTGACAGTGAAATAAAATCTTCTTCCGAGTTTTCCAGAACGGCCCTCATTAAAGTTGAGAATTCGCTTAAATACCGATTAGCACTGCGTTCATCATTTTTAGCTATATAATTATTTACAGAATTCAGGGCGTTAAATATAAAGTGCGGATTCATTTGGGAACGCAATGACTTTAAGGCTAATAAGTTATTAGCCAACTGCTGTTGCCTGTTACTCCTGTAAAAAAAGTAGGCAGCCAGAGCTGTAAGCAACATGCCAAATACAAGAGAATAAATTATCCATTTTTGCCTTTTATTGCTTTCCAGGGCCAATTGCTGTTCCGTTACTGCCAGATCGTATTTACTCTGTGTAAGTTCCCTTTCTTTTTCCAGGCCGGTAATTCTACCCTGGCTGGCGGCAATTTCTCTGTTAAATCTGGAAGCCTGAGATATTTCCTGCTCTTTTCGAAGATAAAGTGTATCCACGATAGCAACATATTTCTGATAGGTTTCAAAGGCTTTTGAATAATCACCTTTATCCCTGTATATTTCAGAAAGTTTTCGGGTGGCATCTTTTTGAACAATCAGGTCATCTTCATTATTTGCTTCTTTAATACTCTCTTCCAAATAGGGTATGGCTTCATCGTATTTATCCAGAGCGACATAGGCATTGGCAATCTTATAATTAATCTGTTGTGCAGTAATAGAATCCGCTTCTTTGGGAGCTCTTTCTGATTTGGCAACTGTGCCCGGCAGTGCCCGTAGTTCATTCAGGCTTTTCTTTCTCAATTTTATTTCATCGTCATACTGATTTTTCTTATTGTAGAAATCTGCAACCTTTTCTTTTTCCTGAATAGCCCGTGCCGGAGCCTGGCGGCTTGAAAGTTCAAGTGAATTTCCATAATAACTTTCTGCTTCTTCCAGCCTGTTATCCTGGGCATAAGCATCCGCAATTTTAGAATTTAAATCGGGCATTTTTGGGCTAACCTGATTTTTTTTAGCAACTTTCAGGCCTTCCTCATAATAGGCTATTGCCTTATTTATTTCCCCAAACCCCTTATAAACATCGCCTAATAATTCATACAATTCAATTCTTTGATAGGGTACCAAACCTTTTATGTCCTCAAGAGGATGTAATTCAGCGGCGGCATTTTTGTAATCCTTTGTTTGTATATAGGCCTTCCCCAACAACAAGGTGGTCCTGGATGTTTTATATGCTTCCTGAGCGTCTTTAAAATTAGAAATAGCCAGATCATATTGCTTGTGATATTGGTACACCTCTCCCAAATTTGTAAGCGCCAAAGCAAGTTCCTGCTTGGTAGCATTTTGCCCGAGACTTCCAATTGCCTGTGCTATAAAATCTATGCTTTTCGCAATATCAGTCTTCTTATAAAAATTAGCAGAATCTAAATTAACCCTATAGGTTGTTACTCTGGCACCCGATTCTTGTTCAGAATCTTTAGCCTTCTTTTGAGACTGAGAAAAGCCTGTAAAAAGGATCAGGGAAAAAACCATAAAAAGGCACCTATTCTTTTGCATGATTTGCATTTATAGGGATAAACTTACTTGATTTATGCGGTATTAAAAAATACCCTTATTTCAATTCCTGGTCTGTTTATCTCTGAATAACAGGCTTTACGCAATCATTGTACCAGTTTACTCAATCAGGGGTTCATTTCGCTCATTCCTCATTTTTTTTGAAAAAGTTCGGGCCTACATTTAGCTAATAATTATCACTAAAAAAATAACATTATGAAAAATTTAAAACACACTATTTGTCTTATACTTTTAAGTCTGTCTCTTGGTACGGCATTCGGTTATACCCCGCTAAGCAAGGAGGAAATAAATACCTCCGAGACAGAAAAATTTTTGAACGACAAAAAAGATAAGGACAACAATACCGTAAAAATTGCACTGCTGTTAGATACAAGTAATAGTATGGACGGGTTAATTAATCAGGCCAAAGCTCAGCTATGGGATATTGTGAATCAATTCTCTTATGCAAAATGCGGGAATGGACACCGGCCTAATCTACAGATTGCATTATACCAATATGGAAATGACGGCCTTTCTTCAAGGGAAGGCTATATTCAACAAGTTATCGGATTCAGCAGTGACTTGGATGAGATTTCCGAAAAACTTTTTTCATTAAGTACAAATGGTGGGGAAGAATACTGTGGGGAAGTTATTCAAACTTCATTACGTCAGTTAGACTGGGGAAAAAATCCTGATAATTTAAAAATGATATTTATCGCAGGAAATGAGCCTTTTACTCAGGGGAAACTTAATTACAGGGACGCTGTTACTAATGCCAGAGAAAAAGAAATCATTGTAAATACTATATTCTGCGGTAACTATCAGCAAGGTATTAACACCGATTGGAAAAGGGGTGCTACTCTGACCGGTGGAGAATATATGGCAATAGATCATAATAAACAGATTGTTCATATAAATACTCCTTATGATGATGTTATCATTAAACTAAATTCAAAACTGAACAGCACTTATATTTCTTATGGTGCCATGGGAAGCAAAAAACTGGAATTACAGTCCCAACAAGACAACAATGCCATGGAATTGGAAGAGGCAGTAGCCGTGAAACGGGCAGTTAGTAAAAGTTCTGGGATGTACAAGAATTCGTCATGGGATCTGATAGATGCAGCTGAAGATGATGAATTTGATGTGGCAGCAGTAAAAAAAGAGGAATTACCCAAAGCATTAAGAGATAAGTCTAAGGCAGAGCTAACTGCATTTATAGGTGAGAAAAAGGCAGAAAGAACCAAAATCCATAAGGAAATACAGGAACTGAGTGCGAAACGGGAGATCTATATTAGCGAACATGCCCAACAGGAAAAAGGAGAGCTTGAAAGTGCGATGTTAAAGGCTATAAAAAGACAGGCTGCCCTGAAAAGGTACAAATGGGAATAAACTAAAGTTATAAATTTTATTAAAAATGGGTTTAGCAGAATACGTTGTTAAGCCCTTTTTTAATTTGCACTAGGACAGAAACAGTCGTATCTGTTTTCCCTGGTAGGTCCAAAATCATAACCCAGCGTAATCTGGTGAAATCCTCCGTTATCTAAACGAATATCTCCGGATTGGTAAGAATAGTTATAGGAGAACATAAATCTGTTATAATTAATCCCTACAATTGGTGTAAACAGCTGAAGTCTCTGTTCTCCAAGAGTACCATCAACCTGGAATTGGGCGCCATCAAAACTCCTTCTGTAAGAGAGACCTGCCCAAATTGTACCGAAACCTAATTCTCTATATACCTTAGCATTGATATCCACGGTTTTCTCTTCTGTAAATTCTGTTAATTGAAAAAGAACCGACGGTTCAACCTTCCACAAGTTTTTGCCAAAGATATAACCAGCATTAATTAAATACCTTCTTAAATTATCAAATTCAATAGCTGTATAAAGGTCTCGTCCTGTACCCAAAAGATTTAAAACTCCGAAATTTGCATAGAATTCCATATAGTTATAGGACATCCCTAAATCAATATTGAAATACCCAACACTATTTTTCCCGCCTGTAATTATAGGATCCGGGATAACCGACCTGAATTCTGATTCATCAAGACTACTTTGAATAAAACCTGCACTCAACCCGAATGACAGCTGATTTAATATCCTGATTTCTGGTCCTAACTGCAAATGATGAGCGTAAGTTAGTTTTGCACCCGTTTGAGAGTGATAGCCATTGGCATCATTAAAAATGATAACCCCTACACCACTTGAACTCTCCGGAATCCTGTAATTTGCGCTAAGTGTCTGTAAACTTGGAGCCTCATCCACACTAAACCATTGTTTTCTGGCCGTGAGTCTTATTTTACCACCCTCGCTAATTCCTGCCATAGAGGGGAATACCAAATAGTAATTGTCTGCTAAATAATCAAAATACACAGGAACACCCTCCTGAGCGGTCAATGAGCTGGAAAAAGCTACATATGTAAATAAAATCAACAGGAGTTTTTGCATCTAAGAATAGGGCGTGTTTATTGCAGTTTCTTTCAAATATAAAGTATAACGGATGAAATACAACATTATTATATATGTATGGGAAGGGAAAATGGTTGTATTTTTGCTGAAAACAAATACTATGAAAGAATACGTTATTACAGTAGTAGAAACAAACAACCCGTCTATTTTAAAATTTGAGACTAATCATTTTCTAACCAATGGTAGTAATTTCGAATTCAGGAATATAGATGATGCCAAAAATTCTCCACTGGCTCAGCAATTATTTCACCTTCCATTTATAAAAACAGTATATATTTCAGGGAATTTTATAGCCCTGGAACGCTTTGACATCCTAGATTGGCCATCGGTTAAGGACGAGGTAGCACAACAGTTGGTTGAATATTTAAATGCCGGGGAACCTATTGTTATTGAAGAAGATGATACAAAGAAAGTAGCTGTTACCATATATGCCGAAATCACTCCAAATCCGGCCGTGATGAAATTCGTAGCAAATAGAAAAATAGTCCCTGCTATGTTTGAATTTAAAAATCTTGATGAGGCAAAAGGTTCTGATCTGGCCAAAGAGTTATTTCACCTGCCTTATGTAAAAGAGGTTTTTATGGATGAAAACTATGTTTCCATCACGAAATATGAGGTCGCCGGATGGGATGAGATAACCATGGAACTTCGAGAATTAATCCGGAATTTTATTGCCGATGGAAATGAAGTAGTCACCATTGAAGAAGTTACTGCAAACTCTGCTATCACTTCTAATATTCAAACAAATAACGAAATATTGGATGATACTTCGCAGGAGATCATTAACATTCTTGAAGAATATGTAAAACCAGCAGTAGCCAGTGACGGTGGAAATATCCTTTTTCAGTCCTATGAGAAAGAAAGCAAAACGGTAAATGTTATTTTACAGGGTGCCTGCAGTGGTTGTCCTTCTTCTACATATACTTTAAAAAATGGTATAGAAACCATGCTAAAAAATATGATGGGAGATAAGGTATCTGAAGTGGTCGCGCTGAACGGATAATTTAGCATTAAATTATTGTCCCTTAGCTTTTTATTTGCTACCTTAACGTAACACTAAAAACAAGTATTATGTCAGTTTTAAAAGTTATTGAAATACTAGCAAATTCGAATGAGAGTTGGGAAGATGCCACAGAAAAAGCGGTTGCTCACGCATCAAAATCCGTCAATAATATACGTTCTGTATATGTTAATGAACAAAGCGCGACAGTTAAAGATGGCAAAATAGATGACTATCGTGTTAATGTTAAAATCACTTTCGAAGTAAAGTAGACAATCTCAAAAAATTTAAAGCGCCTATATGGCGCTTTTTTTATGCTCTTTAATTAGTAGTAACTTTGCTTATGGCCAATTTCAGAACTACTATATTTTTACTCTTAATTACCCTAAATGGCTGCTCTCAAAAAAAAGAAACCATGATACACAAACATACCAATGCACTGATAAACGAAAGTAGCCCATATCTGCTGCAACATGCTCATAACCCCGTAAACTGGGAACCCTGGAGCCCAGCAGCCCTGGAGAAAGCCAAAAATGAAAATAAGTTAGTGCTCATAAGTATAGGTTATGCTGCCTGTCATTGGTGCCATGTCATGGAAAAAGAATGCTTCGAAGATGAAGAAGTGGCAAATTTGATGAACGAACATTTTATAAATATAAAAATAGACCGGGAAGAGCGCCCCGATATAGATCATCTTTATATGGATGCAGTTCAAATGATGACAGGAAGAGGTGGGTGGCCTTTAAATGTGGTTACCTTACCAGACGGGCGTCCATTCTGGGGAGCTACTTATGTAAAGAAAGATGACTGGATGAAGGTTTTAAAAGAACTCACCAGACTTTACCAGGAACAGCCCGATAAAATAAATGGATATGCCAAAGACCTCGCTGAAGGAATTAAGGCAATTAATCTTGTCGAAGTTGGCTCCAATTCTCAAATTTTAACTGAGGATCAATTAGATGATTCGGTTAAAAAATGGTCTCGCTATTTTGACCACAATTATGGGGGTTACAACCGGGCTCCCAAATTCATGATGCCCGGCAACTTAGATTTTTTATTGCATTATGCTATTACCAGAAAAGATGATGACCTTCTGGAGTATGTGAATTTAACACTTACGAAAATGGCTTATGGAGGAATTTTTGATCATCTGGGAGGTGGTTTTTCAAGATACTCTGTGGACGGCAAATGGCATGTCCCACATTTTGAAAAAATGCTATATGACAATGGCCAATTAATAAGTCTATATTCCAAAGCATATGCTATAACGAAAAACCCACTTTATAAGAAGGTTGTTGAAGAAACAATTGCCTTTGTTACCTCAGAGCTTATGGATAGCTCAAATGCTTTCTATGCCTCCCTGGATGCCGATAGCCTGAATGAAACCGGGGAATTAGAAGAAGGTGCATTTTATGTATGGCAGAAAGCAGAATTACAGACCCTTCTTGCCGATAACTTTGAGCTATTCAAAGACTATTACAACATAAATGACTTTGGACTTTGGGAGCATGGTAACTATGTATTTATAAGAGATGAATCAGACGAGGCAATAGCTCAAAAACACAAGCTTTCTGTTATAGAATTGAACGTAGTGATTGCAGAATGTAAACAAATCTTGAAGGAACATAGGGAAAAAAGAGATCGCCCCAGATTAGATGATAAAATCCTTTGCTCCTGGAATGGATTAATGCTAAAAGGATTGACAGATGCCTACAGGTTTATCAAAAATGATACTTATCTGGATCTGGCTTTAGAAAATGCCACATTTATTAAGGAAACATTTATAAAGAAAGATGGTAGCCTTTACCACAATCATAAAAACGGGAAAAGTACCATCAATGGTTATCTCGAAGATTATGCTTCGGTGATAGATGGTTTTATTGGACTTTATGAAATAACTTTTGAAGAACGTTGGCTTAATGAGGCAAAAAGATTATCAGATTATTGTATTGCTAATTTTACCGATGATCGCAGCGGTTTGTTTTTCTTCACACCCAAACAAGATTCATTTATTATCAGAAGAACTATAGAAATGGCGGATAATGTTATCCCATCATCCAATTCCATTATGGCTAAAAATCTATTTAAATTATCCCGGTTTTTTCCCGATGAAAATTATGAAAACATTGCACAACAAATGGTTATGAATCTGCAGCAAAGTTTTGAGAAAGATACCGCCAGTTATGCAAATTGGCTTCATCTGGTATTGTATTTTCAAAAACCTTTTTACGAAATAAGCATCGTTGGGGAAGACTATATGAAAACAGCGAGTACCATGCAACAATCCTATCTGCCCAACGCCGTATTTGCCGGGGCCACAGAAGAGAGCGGGTTATCACTAATTCAAAACAGATTTGTAGCAAATAGTACGCTTATTTACCTCTGCGAACATGGTTCCTGCAAGTTACCAACCACAGATATTGAGCAAGTATTAAATCAACTTAAATAACAATACCCATTTCTATTAATTTTTCACTCCTTTTATTGGCAATATTTGAATTGTTTTAATAATATTGCTCTTCAAAAAAAAACTATGGAAGAGTTATCTAATTACGACAAACACGTAGAAAATGCAATAAGCTGGTTTTGGGAGGTTTTTCCCGATATAATCACGGCTATTATTATTTTAATAGCAGGTTTATGGTTTATAAAATTTATTAACCGCTTAACACGAAAATTTTTTGAACGTAAAGATTATGACCTAGCGCTGGAGTCTTTCCTAATGCAATTGATTAGTGTAGGACTGAAGGTCGTTCTCTTTGTTGCGGTCGTTACACAGTTAGGTGTAGAATCTTCATCCCTGCTGGCAGTTTTAGGATCTGCCGGACTTGCCATTGGCCTGGCTCTTCAGGGATCTTTAGCCAACTTTGCCGGTGGCATCTTAATCCTCTTTTTTAAACCCTTTAAGATTGGAGACTTTATTTCCGCCCAAGGAATAGATGGCACCGTAAAGGATATTACCATTTTTACTACCAAGATAAATACTTTTGGAAACCAATTGGCTATTATTCCTAATGGGCAACTTTCCAATAATAACATCATCAATTACAATGCAGAAGAAACCAGGAGAGATAAAATTGATGTTGGTATAGGATATGGCTCAAATATAAAAGAAGCTAAAGATATTCTGTTACAAATATGCAAGGAACAAACAACTATATTAAAAGATCCCGAACCCCAGGTTTTTGTGGGTGAATTGGGAGATAGCTCTGTAAATCTTACCCTGCGTTTCTGGGCTAAAAATGAAGACTTTTGGGCAGCTCATTTTTTTGTAATTGAAGAGCTTAAAAGTAGATTTGATAAAGCAAATATTGAAATTCCGTTTCCACAAAGAGTGGTGCATACTCCAAAATAAATTGGGTAACAAGTTTTGGTAGTCTCTATTTCTTTCTTTGTTGAATAATAAATTCCTTCAAATAATCTGGCTCAAAATATGCTGTATTTTCAAAGTTATTCAATTTGAATTCTTTGTAAGACAGTGAGCACATTTCCCGGGCCGAAGGCATTATGGAATCATCAAACACAAAATTCGGGTGTTCCAAAATTTCCCGACATTTAACCGCTCCACTTCCAATAATATATACTTTTCCCTGTTCAACAAATTGAGCAAATGAATTAGATTTAATCTCCTCTACACTGGTTTCCCTTATTTTATCATAATTGGAATTGTATACTGCAGAGTACACCTCCATGCGTCTTGCATCGAGAACAGGAATCACAACACCATCCTTTATTATAAGCTGAGATGCCATACTTTCTAACGTGGAGATGCCTATAAGAGGAAGGTCTAAGGCAAAACAAAGTCCTTTCGCCGCAGAAACACCTATCCGCAGGCCGGTATAAGAACCCGGGCCTTTGCTAACGGCTATGGCATTCAGATCATCAACAGAGATGGAAGCCGCATGCAGAGATTCCTTTATAAAAAAGTGTAAATCCTCAGAATGCGAATAGGATGCGCTATTCTGTTCCCTTAATGCAATCATACGACCTTCTTTACCAATGCTTACAGAACAATTGGTGGTCGCAGTCTCAATATTTAAAATTAAAGCCATATCTGAGGAGCAAATATAAAAAGACCTGTTGGGGTTTAAACACTCAACAGGCCCAAACTAATTTAAAACTTATATTTAATCAATTACAATAGGAAGTCCAAAGTAGAATTCCAATACTTTTATTCTAAAAGCGTAGTCGTATTTGGTGCGTATCACCTCAGCCTCCGCATTATCCACTCTGGCCTGCGACTGGCTATAATCAAATGAGTTCATAATACCAACATCAAATCTTTCTTTAGAATAATCCAGCGCTAAAGTCCTGGCTTCGCGGGTCTTAAGGGCGGCTTCATAGGCTTTAGAACTATTAATAACATCCACGTAGGCCTGATTTATATTTGTTTCCAGTTCCAATTTATTCTGCTCCAGGTCCAGTTCTGCTTTTTTTACATTTATTTCAGAACGTTTAATGTTATTCCGAGTACTAAAACCGTTAAAAACTGGAATACTTATTTGTGCTCCAAAAGCGATACCGTCATTAATCCATAGCTGATCTTTAAAAGGGATTACCTGTCCTGTTATTGGGTCAAAAAATTGATCGGAATAACGTGTATTATAATTAAAAAAAGCGTCTAGCGATGGATAGGACGCGCCTTTAGCTATAGCCAAATCTTTTTCTGCCAAATCCACATTGGTCTCGAAAAATTTGGTCTCATACCAATATGTCATGGCTTTATCAAAAATAACCTTAGGAGAATTTTTCAATATATCTGCAGCAGGAACCTCAAATTCAGCATCTGAAATATCAAAGTTTTCATAATCTGTTATTTGCAGTAACTGTGCCAAATTAATTCGGGAAATAAGAACTTCGTTTTCAGCATTAATAATTTGCTGCTCCCGGGTTGCCGCAGTAGCTTCAATTTCCAATAAATCTCCTTTGGCTACCACACCTGACTCAACTAATTCTCTGGTTTTATTTAAGTCCTGTTCGGTAACAGCGTATAGTGCTTTTGCCACTTTCGTAGCTTCCTTGTTGGACAAAATTCTTAAATAATTTATAGCCACATTTAAACGAATATCGTTTACCAGGTCGTCCAAACGATATTTGCTTCCAATTGCGTTAAGTTTAGCCCTGTTAAGCCTGTGAATATTTCTCAATCCATTAAATAAATTTACCGATGAGGTAACACTTCCGGAAGAAGTTATTTGGGTTGTGTTCACCGGTTGATTGTTAGTTGGATCAAAAGACAGACCAGTATTGCTTTGTCCATTTAACATTCCATTTAAATTAGGAAGGAAGTCGCCAATGGCATCCGATTTATCAATCGTAGACAATTCCAGGTCCAATTCATATTGTTGAATGGTCAGGTTATTTTCAACTGCGTAGTTGACGCATTCTTCAAGGGTCCATATCTTTTTCTGTGCCATTACCATTCCAATACCAAACAGGAATAACAGTGCTGTAACTTTAAATTTCATCTGTCGTTTTTTGATAATTATAATTGATTGACTATTCGTATTTAAATTAATTAATCTTCTTCTTCACTTTCTTCCTCTTCGTCTTCACCTTTTTTTATCGGCTCGGTTTTATTCCAGACTTTTACTTCATCTTCTTCGGTTATGCCCGAGATAATTTCCACGTTAACCCCATCGGAAATTCCTATTTCAACTTCTTTGCGCTCAAATTTCTGATCTCCAACGCCAACTTCCACATAGGGTTCATCTGTTTCCTTATCAAATTGAAGGAGTGCTTCAGGTATTACCATAACACTGTCTTTCTTCTCAAGTACCAGTGATGCATTAGCACTATATCCTGCCCTGATCATAAAATCTCCTTCCACAACCACATCGCCTTCTATTTTGAATTGTACCGCACCCGACTCTTCTATTCCTTTTGGTGCGATAAACTTTAACTTTGCTTCAAATTTTTCATCTTCTATGGCTCCCAAACTAATTTCAAGTGGCATGCCTATCTCTAGTTTCCCTACTTCCCCTTCATCAACCTTTCCTTCAAAAATCATCTTGCCCAAATCGGCAATGGTAGCAATGGTTGTTCCATCGTTAAAGTTATTGCTCTGAATTACCTGATCTCCTTCCCTTACCGGAATTTCCAACAATGTGCCTGCAACCGTCGCCCGAATGTTGGTATTCGCACTTGAAGAACCTCCGGCAGAGCCTCTTCTAATAATCTGATAATCTGCACGAGCGTTGTCTAATTCCTGGATGGCCTGATCATATTGTAATTGCAGGGTGTTAAAGTCCTGACTCGAAATAACGCCTTTATCAAATATGGCCTTATTTCGCTTGTATTCAATTTCGGTATTACTTAATTGAATCTCTGCATTCCTTACCCGTCCACGAGCCTGATTCAAGGATTGCTCATTGGGTACCACTTTTATTACGGCAATTAAATCACCCGCCTTAACCTGAGCACCTTCTTCCAGATAAATTTTTTCTATAATTCCAGAAATTTGAGGTTTGATCTCAATTTCATCCTCAGGTATTACCTTACCTGTGGCTACCGTTTTCTTCTCAATATTTGCAGTAAATGGGTTTTTTGTTTCGTATGTTATAGCCGATTTGCTATTTGATTTTATAAAAAAGGCAGCAGCCCACAATGCGCCCAGCCCCAGAATCCCAATCAAAATATATTTTACAATTTTATTCATCTCAATCTAATGTGTTAGTATATAGTTAATGGTTTTTTTTATTCTTCTCTTAAGGCATCTATAGGCTTAATACTCACCGCCCGCTGTGCAGGAATTGAACCTATTAGAGTTCCCAATATTATCATTAAGGCTAACGCTCCAAGGACATACGGAATGGGAACTGTTGGATTTGTATATGGAAAATCAATATCTTTAGTGAGGTTATTGATCAAACTTAAAACCCCTGCCCCAAGTATAATACCTATAACTCCGGCAATCATAGTAAGAAATACTGATTCTAAAATAATCAGAGAACGTACTTCCCTTGGGGTTGCACCTAATGCCCGGCGAATACCCAATTCCTTAGTTCGTTCCTTAACAGATATTAGCAGGATATTACCAATTCCAATTACTCCCGCCAAGATGGTGGCAATTCCAACAATTAAGGATAAAAAGGTTATTCCGTTGGCAAAGCCCATAATCTTATTAAATATTTCTCCAAGATTAAAGGCCCCAAATGCGCGTTCATCTTCCGGGTGAACCTTATGTATACTTCTTAAAACAGCCTTAATATCTTTTTCTACCTGAATAACATCGGCATCATCATATGCCGCTATTGTAAAAAATTGAACTTCCTCTCCTGTATTGTAAAGCTTTTTGAAGGTAGTAAAGGGAATAAAAATATCTCCATCTGTTCCAAATGGTGTCGTTTGCGCAAATTTATGAACGCCGACTACCTGAAAATAAATATTTTCTACCCTAATATAAGCCCCTATAGGATCTTCATCCTTATCAAATAATTCCTGTTGCGTACGATCTCCAATAACACAAACTTTTCTAGCCTGAGCGATATCTTCATCGTTAATAAATCTTCCATTATCATAAATTTTCTGGGTGGCAATCTTTGCTATTTCCGGAAAGTAACCATATACGGCATAACTATTAGATTTAATCCCTCTTACAGTTAGCGCAGACGCCCCTCCAAATGCTCCTTTTGTATTTACCGGTGCTATATATTGTATTTCAGGAATTCTATTTTTCAAGACCTGAGCATCATTCACTTTTATCCGTATTATTCTACCTGTTTTAAAACCTGCGTAAGGCATACTCGTACTTTGAGACCAGGCCCAGATACTATTTTTGGCCACCGTTTCAAAGTTTTTTTCAAAACCGTTGTCCATCCCTTTTGCCGCACCTGCAAGAGCGATATAGATAAAAATACCCCATAACACCCCTATAACAGTAATTATAGTCCTGGTTTTATTCTTTCCGATAGATCCGAAAATTTCCTGCCAGGTATTTTTATCAAATAGAAAACGAATACTATTCATCTCGTAATGCTATTATAGGTTTAATACGAGCTGCCCTTTTGGCCGGAATATAGCCCGCAATTGCACCAAACATTACTAAAAGAAGAGTTGCAAAAATAGCTACGCCTGTATTAATAAATGGATTGGTAATAAAATAGTCTTCCGCCAAACTCTCTCCCAAAGAACTAAGGAGCGCAATTCCAATTAGCATCCCCGTAAATCCCGATATTGTTGTAATAAAAACCGATTCCAATAAAATAGTGCTGATAACCGCTTTTGGAGTGGCGCCCAAAGCCTTTCGGATACCCAGTTCTTTGGTGCGCTCCTTAACGACAAATACCATGATATTACTTATGCCTATGATGCCGGCAATTATGGTCCCAAAAGCCACAAAAGCTACTATGATTTGCAGCACCCGCGCAAATTGTTGATTTTGCTGTAATTGGTCTGCAACATTTCTGATGAAAATTCCATTTTGATCTTTCGGACTTATGAATTTCTTGTCTTTAAAGAACTTATCCAAACTACGTTCGAAAGCCATGGCTCCCACATATCCCATTTCAGGTTTAAAGGCCACAACCATCTGGTCTATTTTATCTGTGTTTTTTTCAATTAGTTGAAGCGTTGTATAAGGAATATAAATTCCTCGTTCTTCCCTGTCACCTCCATCGTCCTGAAAAACGCCTATGATTTTAAAAACACTTCCACCAACATCCAAATATTTACCAATCGCATTTTTAGATCCAAACAGGTCCTGTTCCACTAAACGCCCAATCACTGCATACTTTGTCTTCTTTCGAACATCCTCCACATTTAGGTACCGGCCCTTCATAATAATTGTCTTCTCAGCAAATTGGTGGCCCCAATCTACCCCGGTAATATTATAATTGTCAGATTCTTCCTTGAATTTCACCAATCTGTTTCTTGAAATTCTAGGGGTTACATAGTCAAGAAACATGGGGAAATTTTTTTTAATGTCTGCGAGATCGCTATTTTCAAATTCAATTCGCCTTGATGATTTATACCCTTTATAAGGGAGTGTGGTTTTTCCGGGAAATAAATAGAGTACATTGGTGGCGTCTTCCTGGAAAAATTTATCGAAAGTGTTAATTAGTCCGTTTCCCAGACCAAAAAGAGAAACAAAAATTAATATACCAAGAGCCACAGTAAAACCTGAAAGGAACGTCCTAAGCTTATTTTTTTGAATAGTTTCAAATATCTCGTTCCAGGTGTCTCGGCTAAACATACGCTGATGCCCTTACTTGCTTAACTTTTTTATCTTCCACAATAATACCATCTTTAAGGTAAACGATTCGTTTACACATATGGGCTATATCATCTTCATGGGTCACTACCAAAATGGTATTTCCCTGGTCGTTAATTTTCTGAATTAAATCCATGACTTCATAAGAAGTAGTACTATCCAGGGCTCCTGTAGGTTCATCTGCAAGAAGTACCTTTGGTTCTGACGCCATTGCCCTTGCAATTGCAACCCTTTGATTCTGCCCACCTGAAAGTTCACTCGGCAAATGAGTAGCCCACTCCTTAAGGCCCACCTGTTCGAGATATTTCATCGCTCTTTCCTGTCTTTCTTTTCTGGGAACTTTCTGATAATACAGAGGTAAAGCGACATTTTCAAGTGCGCTTTTGTAATTAATAAGATTAAATGATTGAAAAATAAATCCTAAAAATTTATTCCGGTAATTGGCGGCTTTCGTCTCATTCAGATTTTTTATTGGAACGCCATCCAGTGTGTATTCTCCGGAATCAGCCACATCAAGCATCCCAAGAATATTCAATAGGGTAGATTTTCCGGAACCGGATGAACCCATAATTGCAACTAATTCTCCTTCTTCAACAGTGAAATTTATCCCTTTTAAAACATGCAGAACATTGCTACCCATCTTATAGGATTTGTGTAAATCTTTTATTTCAATCATGGTTAGTTTCTTAAGTTTCTCAAATCCATTAATAGGACAGTTAAGTTGAGAAAATGTTACAAATAATCTTCAAAATATTTTGTTAAAAAGCTATCCTTCAAACTCATCTGGTTTTACTTCGTTCCATACTTTTATCTCATCTTCCTTTTCCAGACCAGACTTCACTTCTACATAAATTCCATCGCTAATTCCCAATTCTATGTCCCTCCTTTCGAATTGCTGATCCCCGGTAGCAATTTCTAGAAAAGGCTTTTTGGTTTCAGGGTCAAATTGAACCAGCGCTTCTTTTATAGAAAGAACACTATCCGCTCTATCCAGTATTATTGATGCGTTTGCACTTAGACCTGCCCGAATAAAGATGGAATCCTGTTTTTTTAATGTTCCTTTAATTTCGAATTGAATGGCTCCATTTTCCTCATTACCCTTAGGAGCTATATAATCCAATATAGC
>CAJQNH010000233.1 GCA_905479615.1 uncultured Eudoraea sp. | reverse complement strand
TAATGGCGAGCATAGCTATGAAGAGGATAAAAATCTTATTGCAAGTCTCTTTAAAGAGGTTATTGCTCCAAATGACAGGATTTACGAATATTTTGAGGATGATAAATTAACCTGGGTAGACGACATCCCCCTTGTGAATACCTTCGTACT
Organism: uncultured Eudoraea sp.; assembly: GCA_905479615.1. Classification (GTDB taxonomy): domain Bacteria; phylum Bacteroidota; class Bacteroidia; order Flavobacteriales; family Flavobacteriaceae; genus Eudoraea. Next base: position 22,760 of record CAJQNH010000233.1, on the reverse strand, counting down.
GAAACAATTGAGGAAGGTAAGCGAAGAATATAGTCAATCCTTCTTTTTGCCAAAGCTTTTAAAAGACACAGATGACATGGTGTTTGCTGATCAATTATTAACCAAAACGCTCTTAAATAATAAAAAATTTGAAGAAGAAATTCAACTAAAAACACCTAACTGGGATAAGGACAGAATAGCAGATATTGATGCTATACTTTTAAAGATGGGCATTTGCGAACTAACTGGTTTTTCTTCCATACCCGAACGAGTCACAATTAATGAGTATTTAGAAATTGCTAAAGAGTATTCTACACCTAAGAGCAGTATCTTTATTAATGGCATATTGGATAAATTGGTAAAAGAATATAGGAGTAGTGGAAAATTGAAAAAAACAGGTAGAGGCTTATTATAAACAAATATTCCTTAATTTTGCATGCAAATCTAAACTTAAATTAAAATGAAAAGATTATTTATTGCCCTCGGTTTAGCCGCAGTTTTAGTTCTTAGCTCTTGCAAGGAGAATGCTTCGAGTAAGGTAAATACTGAAAACGTTGAAGTGGCAGCAGAAAGAGACATACAGGCAAAAAATCTACCTGTAATGAATTTTGAAAAAACGGAACACGATTTCGGAACCATCACTCAAGGTACTCCGCAGGAGACTATCTTTAATTTCACAAACACAGGTAATGCACCCTTAATTATTACAAATGCAACCAGTAGTTGCGGGTGTACAGTTCCTAATCCACCTAAAGATCCTATTGCACCGGGTGAAACAGCTGAACTTCTTGTAAAGTTTAATGGTTCTGGCCAAAATCAGGTTACTAAGACCATTACTGTAACTGCGAATACGGAAAAAGGAACGGAAGTTCTAAGAATTAAAGCATTTGTTAACCCTAAAGATGGAGCACCTTCAGCAGCAGTGGGCCCTGTTAAATAAGTAGTACAAAACTCAACAAAAAATTATGGGTGATATAGGACAATTTCTACCAATGATACTCATCTTTGCCGTGGCATATTTTTTTATGATACGTCCACAGATGAAACGTCAAAAAGATGAAAAGAAATTTTCGCAAGCATTAAAGAAAGGTGATAAAATAGTCACTAAAAGTGGCTTGCATGGAAAAGTTGTGGATTTGAACGATAAGGATTTTTCCTGTATTATAGAGACTATGGCCGGAAGGCTTAAATTTGACAGAACCGCCATTTCTATGGAAATGAGCGCCAAATTGAATGCTGTTCCAAAGGAAAAGTAGTATTAAAAACAATTTCATTAAATAAACACCGGTCACTACCGGTGTTTTTTTTTTGATCTAATATTTGGCTGAAATTCTTTATATTAAGCTTTTCAAAAAAGTAACGGTATGAACACGAACAGAAGAAGTTTTATTAAGAAAAGCTCATTATATCTTTTAGGATCAGCTGGTTCATTTCTATTTCCTGTTGAACTTCTTGCGTCAATGCGTAAAAAAGTTGGCGCTAATGACCAGATTAATCTGGGATTAATAGGTTGCAATGGCATGGGCTTTAGCAACTTGCTCTCGCTTTTGAAAATTAGTGAGGTTAACGTAATTGCACTTTGTGATGTAGATGAAAATGTACTTGCCCGACGTACTTCTGAACTCGAAAAAGCCGGTATTAAGAAACCACAATGGTATAAGGATTATCGAAAAATGTTGGATAATAAGGATATCGATTTTGTGGTTATTGGGACACCAGATCACTGGCATTGCCTGCAATTGACAGATGCTTTAAGTGCTGGAAAAGATGTGTATTGTGAAAAACCAATTGCGAATTCAATGCAGGAATGTGATATTATGCTAGATACCGTTCAGAACAGCAAAAGGATTGTTCAGATTGGTCAATGGCAACGCAGTCAACCTCATTTTGTAGATGCGATTAATTTTGTGCATTCAGGAAAACTGGGTGAAATAAGACTGGCAAAAGCCTGGGCATATCAAGGCTGGATGAAACCAGTTCCTATACAAGCAGACGCGAGTTCTCCTGCTGGTGTTGATTACAAAATGTGGTTAGGGCCTGCACAAGAACGTTCGTTTAATCCAAACAGATTTCATTTTAATTTCAGGTGGTTTTGGGATTATGCAGGTGGCCTTATGACAGATTGGGGTGTTCATCTGATAGATTATGCTTTGTATGGAATGAAAGCCGGAACGCCAAAATCGGTAATGGCTCTTGGAGGTAAATTCGCCTACCCGGATGATGCTTCGGAAACACCAGACTCATTACAGGCTGTTTTTGAATATGATGGCTTTTCCATATTATGGGAGCATGCAACGGGTATTGATGGTGGTAATTACGGAAGAAATCACGGGATAGCCTTTATTGGGAATAATGGCACATTAGTGTTGGATAGGAATGGCTGGGAAGTAATCCCTGAAAAGGAATTTCAAGGCTGGGGCAAAGAAGGCATCCCGCGTATGGAGGCATTGCCTCTGCAACAGAATCAGGGAAGTGGTTTGGATCTTCACACAAAGAATTTTATAGAGGCCGTTAAAAGCAGGGATCCAAAAAACCTTAATGCACCTATTAAAGTAGGTTACGATGCAGCCATGGTATCCCATATGGGAAATGTTGCATATAAATCCGGGAATAGAATATATTGGGATGCAGATAACAACAGATTTACTGATAAAAAGTCTAATGAGATTATGATGGCATCTTATCATAATGGCTGGAAATTGCCGAAAAAATAAAGATACATAAAGATGTAAACTTACCTTATCAGAAATTTAAGGCTTAAGGTTAAATAACAAGTTGTAAGTTTATTTGTATTTATCATTTAACCCCAGACCTTTAGAAATCATTGGAAGTATCTTTCCAAGTCGTGATTCCTTTGTCTTTTGTTGTTTTGCTTCAGAGATATACTCGCAATAACCTCTTTGCTTATAAGGAGTGAGAGCATTAAATTGCTCATTCAGGCTGGTGTTTTCTAACAAAGCGTCCAATAGTAGTTTTGGGATGATTATTTCTGTCTTTGGTGATGGTTTTATTTTCAGTCCTTTCTTTTGATTAGCGATAGCCTCCTTTATATATTCAAGAACAGCTGCTTCATCAATATCGCTTTTCGACTTAAATTTCCAGTGCCTCATGGATTTTGTTTTGCCTTCCTGTGCATTTTCCAGAACGCCCTTGGGGTCTCTGAGGAAAACTCCGTTAAAAAACCAAATGCCAAAATGATTTTTAAAAGCCATTATTCCCAGTACATTTTTATTGTCTATGGTGTACACAGGTGAGCCCCATTTTAGAGTTTCCGCCAATTGGGTTTTCAATGCAAGTTCCCTTAATTGGGCGATTCCCTCCTTATATTTTTCATTTTTGGAATAGTAGGCATCTATTTTTTCTTCAGTATTCACATTCAAGACTATTTGCTGGCTACAATTTCGCAAATTTTCACGATAACTTCAACAGCCTTTTGCATACTTTCCACCGGTACGTATTCATACTTGCCGTGAAAATTATGTCCGCCTGCAAAAATATTTGGACATGGTAGCCCCATAAAGCTAAGTTGTGAACCATCTGTACCACCCCTAATAGGTTTTATGATTGGTTCTATATCTAATGATTCCATAGCCTCTTTGGCAATTTCAACGACATGAAAAACTGGTTCTATCTTTTCCCTCATATTGAAGTATTGATCTTTTATCTCCAGAGAGAAGCAATCTCCATGTTTTTCATTCAGTTCATTAACACTGCTCTGCAGTAGTTTTTTTCTCTTTTCAAATAAAGACGGATCGTGATCCCTAATTATGAGTTCCAACTCTGCTTTTTCTATTTCACCCTGGAGCTGATTTATATGAAAAAATCCTTCCCGTCCTTCTGTTTGCTCCGGTACTTCTTTTTTTGGTAATAAATTCATTAATTCATTAATGAGGCCAATTGCATTTACCATTTTTCCTTTTGCGTATCCTGGATGTACACTTTTACCTACTGCGGTAATTTTTACTCCGGCAGCATTAAAATTCTCATACTCCAATTCCCCTACCTGACTCCCGTCCATAGTATATGCCCAGTCTGCATTAAATTTTTTGACATCAAATTTATGTGCTCCGCGACCAATTTCTTCATCTGGTGTAAAACCAATACGGATAGGCCCATGTTTAATTTCCGGGTGCTTCACAAGATATTCCATTGCTGTGATTATTTCGGTAATACCGGCCTTGTCATCTGCTCCAAGAAGCGTAGTGCCATCCGTTACAATTAGGGTTTGTCCTTTATAAAGAAGTAAATCATCAAAATAACCTGGAGAGAGTACAATATTGTTTTCTTTATTAAGGACGATGTCCTTTCCGTTATAATTATGAATCAAACGAGGTTTTACATCGGTTCCTGAAAAATCCGGTGTAGTATCAAAATGCGAAATAAAGCCAACAGTTGGCACCACTTTTTCAATATTTGAAGGAAGGGTAGCCATAATGTAACTGTTCTTATCAATAGTTACATCTTCCAAACCAATTTGTTTTAATTCCTCAGTTAGTTTATGGGCCAGCACCCATTGTTTTTCTGTACTTGGGGTGCTATTTGAATTGGGATCACTTTGGGTATCTATAGTTACATAGCTAATAAACCGGTCAATAATTTTTTGCATACTAATTAATTTGTATCAAAATTACAATATTATTTAAAGCTTCAAGCAGCGCAATGGTAGCTGTATAGTTCAAAAACCAAATGAAGTTATTATTATATAATGGGCTGTTTAAAATAAGTTTTGTCTACTTTATTATGATATTAACTCAAATTTGATAGGACATGAAACAACATTACTTAATTATTTTCGCCCTAATATTCGGTGCCATTGGCATTGTAAAAGGGCAGATAACTGGTACGGTAATGGATGATCAGGGGGTTCCGCTTGTTGGAGCTTCAGTTGTAAAAAAAGGCACAAGCATTGGTGCTACAACAGATTTTGATGGAAACTACAGCATAGATGCCATCCTTGGTTACAGGTTAATCGTTTCTTTTATAGCTTATGAACCTCTGAGGTATTGATTTAGTTCTTACCCAAACAGCTAATGTATGGGATGGATGGATGCTTAATTCAAGTTTGGCAGCTACTTTTCTAAGACGCAGCAGGTAGGGGAGATAAAGGCATCCCAGGTTCTTGAAGACGCAGGGTTGGTAGATAAGTGCTTCCCTGAAGATAGCAGGGTTTATCTGTAAGAAGCCGTGCCAAGAACAAAGGTGAACTTGACTTTTAATCTGTCTTCAGAAAAGTGGATATTCTTTTTAAGAGGCGTATATTTTGGAAAAGTTACAGAAGCAACTACAAATATTGATAGACAACAAGTTTTTAGTTCCAAATTTGTAACGGACCTTTCTGTTAGTTACAAAGCTACACCCACACTTACCTTTACAGTAGTGGCAAACAATCTATTTGACACTTACCCAGACAGGGCAGCCGAAGTTTTGGCTGACGGCGGAAATAATCGTAGTAGTGGCCTTTTTGATTGGTCTCGTAGAGCGCAGCAGTTTGGTATAGGAGGTAGATTCTTATTTGCAAGAGTAAATTTCATCTTAAAATAGTACCCTAAACAGAGAAATAAATGAAAAGCTACCATGTTTGGTAGCTTTTTTTGTTTATTCTGATAAATTTGCAGAAAGTATAATTTTTGATCAAAAACACAGTTTATATAGAAGTTTATTTGATAAATTCCTTAAAGGATTTGAGATCATGAAATTGAAATATTATTATTCTATTCTGCTATTTTTTATTTGCTACACAAGTTTTGGCCAGGCAGAAGATTGCACTTTAGGTCTTGGTGGTAAGGATACAGAAACCATCATAGAAGTATTTCAACTTGATGATGAACAGTTAGTAAAAATGGAGGCCTGGATTCAGGAATTGAAAAAAGTCAACGAGGTAATTGAGGAACAAATTGATGTTCTTTTGGAAAAACATCCGCAAAGTAACGAAGAGGAATTACAAGCCCTCGCTGAAAAATTTAAGCCACTTCGTGCACAGATTATTGCCAATTCAAAAATATATGATCAAAAACTATTGGGCATACTAAACGCAAAGCAATATCAGCGTTATATTACTTTGTGTGCCGAGGCTATGCGCAGACCACTAAAGGGATTAATCTCTGAGGACGCTCTGCCGGAGTGATTTTAACATTTCAGAAAAGACGAAATAGTTGGTAATGGAGTGCTAACCTAAAGGAAGTTTGTATTTTTGAACAAAGTTTTTTTAGACTATGTACAAGCTCCTCATCAGACCTTTTTTATTCCTTTTGGACCCGGAAAAAGTACACCACCTTTCATTTACAATAATTAAACTACTATCTAAAATTGGATTTTCAGGTTTCTTCAGATTCCTTTATCTGATAGATGACGAACGTTTGGAGCGAGAGGTTTTTGGAATAAAATTTAAAAATCCTGTAGGCCTTGCAGCCGGTTTTGATAAAAACGCCAAATTGTATAATGAACTGTCCAATTTTGGATTTGGTTTTATTGAGATCGGGACGGTAACACCTAAACCGCAAACTGGTAATCCAAAAAAAAGGCTTTTCAGATTAAAAGCAGACCAAGCAATAGTAAACAGAATGGGCTTTAATAACCTGGGTGTTTTTGAAGCGGTTGACAACCTAAAGAAAAAACACAATGTTATAATAGGCGGGAATATTGGTAAAAACAAAATCACACCAAATAGTCTTGCAACCAAAGATTATTTAATATGTTTTGAGGCACTTTTTGATCATGTTGACTATTTTGTGGTGAATGTAAGTTCTCCAAATACACCAGGCCTTAGGGAATTACAGGATAAGGAACCTCTTACGGCACTCCTGATGGCTTTAAAACATGAAAACCAGAGATACGCACAAAATAAACAAGTAATTGAGAAACCAATTCTTCTTAAAATAGCACCTGACCTTACAGATGAACAGTTATTAGATATAATTCAAATTGTTGAAGATACCCGGATTTCGGGGATAATAGCTACTAATACCACAATAGCAAGAAAAAATTTGAAATCGGATATAGTTCTAACAGAAGAAAAAGGAGGTTTAAGTGGAAAACCTCTTACGAGCAGGAGTACAGAAGTTATTAGATTCTTATCTGAAAACAGTAATAAAGCATTTCCAATAATTGGAGTAGGCGGAGTTCATTCTGCCCAAGATGCTCTTGAAAAACTTGAAGCTGGTGCAGATTTAATTCAGCTATGGACAGGATTTGTTTATGAAGGACCTGCTCTGGTAAAAAAAATAAATAAGGCTATTCTGGCCAAATCCTGATCCCCGCCATTATATGCATTGGGTTAATAATGAAATTACCAATTTTATAAATGGTAATCCGGAAAATTATTTTGTCCAATAATCAACTACTAATACATCATCCACAGAAGGGCCAATAAGACTTACAAAGGCCTTATGATCGGGATGTGGTAAATATATTGCACGATCTTCTTCACTTTTAAAACTGACAAAAAAGCAATGTGTAAATCCTTTATCCAGTCGTTCCGGACTATTGTTTAAACCCCATTCGAAATCAGAGATTTGTGGTATTTTATCCGCTAAAGAAGCAAAAGCTTTTTCAAAGGAAACTAGTTGATCCTCAGACGTTTCTTCCTTAAACTTAAAAAGGACCACATGTCTTAAAACACTGTCATTCGTATTTTGTAATTCCGTTTTTGTCTCATTTAATTTTTTATCCATTTTTATAGAAGTAAAGCTAAGTGACACCAGACCAAGGACGGCCGTGCTTAAAAGTATTTTAGTTTTCATAAATAAAATTTTTGTAAGATAAAGAAAAGCAGTAAACTTTTGTATTTTGAGCTATAATTCATATAAATTCTTAGCTTGAATTACGAAATACTTTCTGCTTTTATCCTGGCAACGGCTGCTCTTGCTATATCGCCGGGTCCCGATAATATTTATGTCTTAACGCAAAGTATATCCAATGGCATAAAATATGGTCTTTCAACAACTACTGGCCTAATTACGGGCTGTATTGTTCATACTACTTTCCTTGCATTTGGCGTCTCTGTACTAATTAAGGATAACGATCAGTTATTCTTCGTTATTAAACTATTTGGAGCATTTTATTTGTTTTACCTGGCTTATAAGGTATACTTCACCAAGGCACATATAACTTTAGAGCATACAGGTGTGCCGAAAAAAACATTGAGTCAATTGTTCAGACAAGGTTTTATCATGAATGTGCTCAATCCGAAGGTTACTATTTTCTTTCTTGCTTTTTTTCCCGGATTTCTCTTTAGTGAAGATTTGAATACAATAATTCAATTTTATGTTCTTGGTTTTTTATTTATGATAGTTACCTTCCTTATTTTTTCTTCAATCGCATTTCTTTCAGGGTCTATAGCCGAACAAATTAAAAAGCATTCTGGGATTGAATTATTTCTTAAGTGGTTACAAATAGTAGTCTTTTCCGGCATAGGCATTTACCTGTTATTTTCGGATAAATAACACTAATTTTGGTAAATACTAGATTCACCATATGCCGGAAACAGTAAAGATTATTGAATGTCCAAGAGATGCTATGCAAGGCATTAAAGGCTTTATTCCGACTGAGAGGAAAATTGCATACATTCAATCATTGCTGGGTTGTGGTTTTGATACTATAGATTTTGGGAGTTTTGTTTCTCCCAGGGCCATACCTCAGATGGCCGATACTGCTGAAGTCCTTTCAAATTTGGACCTGTCCAAATCAAAGAGTAAGTTATTGGCTATTGTAGCCAATGTACGAGGGGCAAATGAGGCAAGCGTTCACCCGGAGATTGACTATTTGGGTTATCCATTTTCCATTTCAGAGAATTTTCAAATGCGTAACACGCATAAAACCATCGCACAGTCAATTGATGTATTGAACAAAATACTTGAAATAGCTTATACAACAAACAAAGAGGTAGTTACTTATATATCCATGGGATTCGGTAATCCATATGGTGATCCATGGAGCGTAGAAGTTGTTGGAGAATGGGCAGAAAAATTGGCTAATATGGGAGCTCGGATACTGTCCTTGTCTGATACAGTTGGGACCTCTACCCCCGAAGATATAAACTATTTATTTTCACATTTAATTCCCAAATATCCGAATGTTGAATTTGGAGCCCATTTGCATACAACACCAAACAGATGGCATGAAAAAGTTGATGCGGCATATAAAGCAGGCTGTCGCAGATTTGATGGTGCTATAAGAGGGTTTGGAGGCTGTCCAATGGCCAAGGATGAATTAACCGGAAATATGCCTACTGAAAAACTACTGTCTTATTTCACTGAAAACAAGGTGGATACCGGAGTTAACTGGTTGGTCTTCGAAGCAGCACATAATAAGGCTACAGAACTCTTTGCTGCCTATAATTAAGATTATTTTACCCTAATTAAAGTCGTGATATTCCAAAACTGTTAAAGTTGAAAAATTATTTAGATTAATTATAAATAAACTTTCTCAATTTAAATATTGAAATTATATTTGTCTCATATTTCTTAATGTATTTATAATCAGTCTAAATAAAAATAACCAACTAAAATGAAACAATCAACCCTTGTCTTTTTATTGTTTTATTGTGGTATGATGATAGCACAGACTAAAACAGATTCCATTACGCTCGATCCGCAAAAGCAGATAAATGCCGCACAACGTTTAATATCCGGTAATTATGCATCGGCAGTTACCGTAGGGGCATACGGGGAAATTTTATACAATCAACCCGAAGGTGCCAATGGGGAACTGGATGTACAACGATTGGTGTTACTGTTTGGATATAATTTTAACGACAAGATACAATTTGTCACCGAAATTGAAGTGGAACATGTTAAAGAGGTCTTTGTAGAACAAGCTTTTATAAATTATAATGTAGCGAATAATGTGAATCTAAGAGGTGGATTAATGCTTGTCCCCATGGGAATAATTAATGAATTTCATGAACCTACCACTTTTAACGGAACTGAACGTCCGGGTGTGGATAATGTCATTGTTCCCACCACATGGAGGGAAATCGGAGTTGGCGTAACCGGAAGATTTAACTCAATCTCCCTTGGCTACCAGGCTTATATATTTAACGGCTTCAAGTCTGCAGAATCAGATGGAGAGGGAGGTATTAATGGCTTTTTAAAGGGATCTAACGGACTTAGGAGTGGGAGACAAAAAGGTATTCAATCCACTGTTAGTAGTCCCACTTTTTCGGCCAAAGTAGACTACTATGGTATTCGTGGATTAAGGTTAGGTTTAGCCACCTATCTTGGAAAGACACAGGCAGAAGATGATGTTAAAAAGTTAGAAGGTGCACGTATAGGTGTCTCCATGCTGGGGTTTGATGCAAGATATGCCTATAAACGATTTATGGCCAGAGGTCAATTTATTCAGGGATGGTTGTCGGATACCGAAGCTTATAACTCTCTTACCGGACAGGATTTAGGGAGTGCCTTGCAGGGCTGGTATGTGGAAGGCGCGTTTAATCTATTGCCACAAGGAAAGAAGCAAAAACTCTTTGCCTTTGCCCGCTTTGAGTCCTATGATACTCATGCCCAGACGGATGGCGCATTAGAAAGAAATGATGCTTATAACAGATCTGATATTACCACGGGTTTAACTTATCATATAGTAACAGGAGTAGTAGTAAAAGGAGACTATCAATTTAGAAGTAATGCCCTTGAGGGTAGCGATATTCCGAATCAATTAAATTTTGGAATCGGAGTCTGGTTCTGATACATCAAAAATTAAAAGTAAATTAGAATTTCCTTATGAATAGCTTATTAAGATTAAATCTAAATTAATACATTTGCCTCATGTGGCTTCACAAGCAATTTTGTTTTTCTATTATTCTGGTGTCCTTCCTATTATTCGGATTTGGTCTTCCAAAAGTTATTCAGAAGAAGGTAAATAAGGAGATCGAAAAGACTTTTGAATCTTCGACCATAGAAATGATCCCAATCCTTGTTCCGGAAGAAATCAATAGTAAACTTCCAACAAAAATTACCGGAGCTAATTTTTTTACTTTATCTGAAAGTTCTGAACTTTTGGGTTATGCATTTGTGGGTAATGCACCAAGCAAAACAGCCAAGTTTGATTATCTGGTGATATTCGATCGGGACTTAAAGGTTATTCATTCCAAAGTTTTGGTATACAGAGAAGATTATGGAGGTGAAATTGGAAGCAAACGATGGCTGAAGCAATTTTTGGGAAAAACGGGGAATGATAGAGTAAGCTGTGAAAACAATATCGATGCTATTTCAGGAGCCACTATCTCTGTACGATCCATGACTTTGTCAATGGACAAACTTCTCCAGACAATTGGGGAACTTCAGGAAAACAAGTTTTTGTAATGAATTACAATGGTCTTTTACAAAGATTACCAGTGGGGATCAAATGGTTCGTAGGATCATTTGTTTTGGTATTATCCATAGGATTTTATACCGGGCTTTTATTTGTAAATCAAACCAGTACAGCTGCACCAAATGGTATTGTGGAAAATTATTTAGGAAATGAGGCTGACGAAGAAGCCCAAGTCATGAGATTTAAGAAAAGTAAGTATGAAATGCTTACAATTATCCATACGCATATCTTGTCCATGTCGTTTATTTTTTTCTTATTGGGAATTCTGGTTTGGCTCACCAGACTGCCTAAAAAGCTAAAGTTGTTTCTTACTTTAGAACCTTTCCTTTCAATCCTCCTCACATTCGGAGGTATTTATGTCTTATGGTCCGGACTTGAATGGATGAAATATATAGTGGTTTTTTCGGGCGTATTGATGACCGTCACATTTATGATTTCTTCGTTCCTGGTCCTCTATCAACTGGTGATTCCGATCAATTCGGAACGGTAAGAAAATAGTAATCCTCAAGTTGTTTTAAATGTAGTATATTTGCACGCAATTAATCCTTAATTGCCATGGAAGCTCACCTTAATAAAATACTTGGAGAAGGCCTCACATACGATGATGTCCTTTTAGTGCCTGCCTATTCCGAAATACTCCCCAGAGAAGTAAGTATTCAGACAAAGTTTACCAGGAACATTACCATAAATATCCCCATAGTTTCAGCGGCTATGGATACTGTTACTGAATCACAAATGGCGATTGCTATGGCCCGTGAAGGAGGTATTGGTGTATTACATAAGAATATGACCATTGAGCAACAGGCAATCAAGGTTCGAAAAGTAAAAAGAGCTGAAAGCGGGATGATTTTGGATCCGGTGACATTACATCTTGATGCATTGGTCGGCGACGCCAAAGCAAATATGCGGGAACACAGTATAGGTGGTATTCCTATTGTTGATGAAAATCAAAAACTTATCGGTATTGTGACCAACAGAGACCTCAGGTTTGAAAAAGACAACAACCGTCCTATTGCTGAGGTAATGACCAAATCCAATCTTATTACTGTTGCAGAAGGGACTTCCCTGGAGCAGGCGGAGGGTATACTTCAGATCAATAAAATAGAAAAACTTCCGGTTGTAAATAGTTCAAACAAACTTGTTGGACTTATCACTTTCAGGGATATTACAAAGCTTACCCAAAAGCCAATATCAAATAAAGATAAATATGGAAGGTTACGGGTTGCAGCCGCTATAGGCGTAACTCCCGATGCCTTGAAAAGGACAGAAGCTCTGGTAGTGGCGGGGGTTGATGCGATTGTAATAGATACAGCTCATGGTCATACAAAGGGCGTTGTTAATATCCTTAAGGATGTAAAAAAACAATTCCCGGAGCTTGATGTTGTAGTAGGTAATATTGCCACTGCGGATGCTGCAAAATATTTAGTAGAGGCCGGGGCTGATGCTGTTAAAGTGGGCATAGGACCTGGTTCAATTTGTACAACTAGAGTTGTAGCAGGTGTTGGGTTTCCACAATTCTCGGCTGTATTGGAAGTCGCTGCCGCTATTAAAGGCAGTGGGGTTCCTGTTATTGCTGATGGAGGAATACGTTATACGGGAGATATCCCAAAAGCCATTGCCGCAGGCGCAGATTGTGTTATGCTGGGGTCTTTGTTGGCGGGGACTAAAGAATCTCCAGGAGAGACAATTATTTACGAAGGCAGAAAATTTAAATCCTATAGAGGAATGGGATCTGTGGAGGCCATGAAGGAAGGAAGTAAGGACCGGTATTTCCAGGACGTGGAAGATGATATTAATAAATTGGTGCCGGAAGGTATTGTTGGCCGTGTTCCCTATAAAGGGGAACTATATGAAAGTATACATCAATTTGTAGGCGGTCTGCGGGCCGGGATGGGTTATTGCGGTTCAAAAGATATTGACACTTTAAAAGAAATCGGAAGATTTGTAAAGATTACTGCTAGCGGTATTAATGAGGGCCATCCTCATGATGTGACAATTACAAAGGAATCTCCGAACTACAGCAGGTAATCTATTTTACATTACCACTATAGGTTTTCCAGTCTTTTTCCAGGTAAATATTATCTCCGAAGTATCGGGCAATATTTAAAAAGGGCTCTGGTTTTTGATATCCGGGTACAGGAGAGAGCATATTAAATTGCGCATCCATGAATACCACAGTCGGATAGCTTAACCGGCCTTGCAATAGAGCCGCAGCAAACTCATGGTAACCTCTTTTACCGGAAGGTACATACTTATAGGTCTTGCCTTTAAAATCAATAGGTTCTTTCCCTTCTCCATCCAGCTTAACCATATAAAAGTTACTGGTCATGTATTCTGCCACTTCAGCATTTTGAAAAGTATCCTTATCCATTTTTTTGCACCAGCCACACCAATCAGTATAGACATCTACAAATATTTTCTTTGGATTCTTGTCTGTCGCTGCCAGCGATGTAGCTTCATTCCAGCTAAGCCAATTAACTTCCTGAGCACTTGACGTAAAGGTTAATAAACCAATAAAGACTACAAGAATAGGTTTAGTAATTGCCAGGGTCTTAAATTTCATAGGATTTGATTTGAGTAATTAGTCCAAATACTGTACCAAAACTAACGAAAATTCAGCTGCTTTATTTTATTGAGGCCTTTTGATTCTTTGCTTCAAACAAATCTTTAACATCAATTTGGTTCCTGATGAGGTCATCAAAAGATTCTCTTTCCCGTATAAGTACAGATTTACCCTCGTACCAAAGGACTTCAGCCGGTCTGTATCTGGAATTGTAATTACTGGCCATACTAAAGCAATAAGCCCCTGCATTTTTGAAACAAAGGACATCGCCTTCTGAAATTTCATTGATCCTCCTGTTATTGGCAAAAGTATCGGTTTCACAGATATAACCTACTACGGAATAATAGCGTTCCTTACCTACCGGATTGGAGATGTTAAAAATTTGATGATTGGCACCGTATAACATGGGACGAATTAGATGGTTAAAGCCCGAATCTACACTTGCAAAAACGGTAGAAGTAGTCTGTTTTACCACATTTACTTTTGCAAGAAAGTATCCGGCTTCACTTACAAGAAACTTCCCGGGTTCAAAAGCTAAAGTCAATTCTTTTCCATACTCTTCACAAAATTCATTAAACCTGCTACTTAATTTTTCGCCTAATTCCTCAATATTGGTTTCTATATCTCCTTCTTTATATGGCACTTTAAATCCGCTTCCAAAATCTATAAAGTCCAGCTCTCTAAAATTTTTCGCAGTTTCAAAGAGAATTTCTGAAGCATATAAAAACACTTCAATATCCAAAATATCACTCCCGGTATGCATATGTATACCGTTGATTGTCATTTGAGTTAATTCAACAATTCTCAATAAATGAGGAATTTGATGGATGCTAATACCAAATTTTGAATCAATATGGCCCACCGATATATTAGAATTACCACCTGCCATTACATGTGGGTTTATTCTAATACATACCGGAATGTCCGGGTGTTTGCTCCCAAATTGCTCCAGGACAGAAAGATTATCAATATTTATTCGCACCCCTAAGGCTGCGGCTTCTTCAATTTCTTCCAAAGAAACTCCATTGGGGGTATAAATGATTTCCTCAGGTTTAAAACCAGCCAGAAGACCTAGTTTTACCTCTTGTATTGATACGGTGTCTAAACCACTCCCAAGATCATTCATTAACCTCAGTATTGTAAGGTTGGAAAGTGCTTTTGCCGCGTAATTTAGTTTTAAGTTTTTAACCGTTTTAAAGGCATTAGATAGCCTGTTGAACTGGAATTTTATCTTTTCAGCATCGTAAACATAAACAGGATTTCCATACTCCTTTGTAATGTTTAATAGATCGGTATACTTCATCATAACCCTGCTTTTAAACAAAATTAAAATACTTGGAGCTATTACACAAAATAAAACACATAATAATTATAAATAAAACAAAAAGTTACAAATATAACAAATGTATATAGTGTACCATTTGCGACAATGTAGTTCGCTTTGTATTTTTAGAGAAAATTCCTGATATGACACTACCCTTTTTTCCTTTGCAATCTGTTTTCTTTCCTGGTGAAAATGTGCCTTTACACATTTTTGAAGAAAGGTATAAACAACTTATAAATGATTGCCGTAAAGAGGCTATTACTTTTGGCATACCGGTCTATATTGAAGATAATATTGCTTATGGAACGGAGGTTCAGTTAATGGAAGTTGTAAACACCTATGACAGTGGTGCTATGGATGTAGTATGTGTTGCAAGGCAGATATTTAGGGTGATTAGCTTTAACAACACTTTAAATAATAGGTTATATGCAGGTGGTGAGGTACAATTCATAGATAATATTAAGGACAGTGAAATAACTGCAAAACAAGAGGTATTCCAAAAACTTAAGGAGTTATATCAACTGATGGAAGTTCCTTTTGCGCCCATTGAAATAGAATTGTTTAATAGCTATACCCTTGCCCACAAAATGGGTCTTTCATTTGAACAGGAATATCAGCTCTTGCAGTTAGCCAGTGAAAGGGAACGATTGCAATTTATAATGAATCATTTAGTGACTACCATTCAGGTTCTAAATGAAGTTAACCGTACTAAGGTGCTCATTGATTTAAATGGCCATTTCAGAAATTTTGACCCGTTAGATTTTAAAACTTTTAAAATTTAGGTATAAATACTATAGCTATATATCGGGAGGAATTACTAACGGCCAGATCCGGGAACAAAATAATAAAGCACTAACACTAAGTAATTATACACATCAATAGTTGAAAGGGTGCAAATAATCAATGATCTATAGATTTATTAAGGTTTTGGTGCAGCACTGTTATGTGTTGGTTACTTTCCTTTCTAAAACAACTATTCCAAAGTTTGTTGATTCTTAAAAAGATTAAACCCTATTTATCGTTTTATTAGGGTAAATGCAGTCCGTTTCCTATTTTTGCCTCTTAACGAACACAAATTGTAATATGAATCTTCACGAATACCAGGGAAAAGAAATTTTAGCAAGTTTTGGAGTACGAATTCAACGGGGTCTCGTGGCCCACAACGCCCAGGAAGCAGTAGATGTAGCAAAACAGCTTACACGGGAGACCGGCACTAAATGGTTTGTGATAAAAGCACAAGTACATGCAGGAGGAAGGGGTAAAGGAGGAGGCGTAAAGCTGGCAAAAAATTTAAAAGAAGTAGAGGAGGTTTCAGGGAATATTATAGGAATGAATTTAGTTACCCCTCAAACTTCAGCAGAGGGTAAAAAAGTTCATCAGGTACTGATTGCGGAAGATGTCTATTATCCGGGAGAAAGTGAAACAAGTGAGTTTTATGTGTCTGTTTTACTGAATAGGTCTACTGGAAGGAATATGATAATGTACTCAACAGAAGGGGGTATGGATATTGAAGAAGTAGCGGATAAAACTCCACATCTTATTTTTACAGAGGAGATTGATCCGGCGGTTGGATTATTACCATTCCAGGCCAGAAAAATTGCTTTTAACCTCGGTTTATCGGGAATTGCTTTTAAAGAAATGACCAAATTTGTTACTGCACTTTATAAGGCATATGATCAAAGTGACTCTAATATGTTTGAAATAAATCCGGTACTTAAGACATCGGATAATTTGATAATGGCTGTTGATGCGAAGGTTTCAATAGATGATAATTCACTTTACAGGAGAAAGCAATATGCTGAAATGAGGGATTTACGTGAAGAGAGTCCAATTGAAGTTGAAGCGCGTGCCGTAGGGTTGAATTATGTGGATCTTGATGGAAATGTAGGATGTATGGTTAATGGAGCCGGATTGGCAATGGCTACAATGGATCTCATCAAAATGGCAGGCGGGGAACCGGCTAACTTTCTGGATGTAGGCGGTACCGCCGATGCTAAAAGAGTGGAAGAGGCCTTTCGTATCATATTAAAGGATAGTGCCGTGAAAGCTATTCTTATAAATATATTTGGAGGTATTGTAAGATGCGACCGGGTAGCGCAGGGGGTAGTAGACGCATATAAAAATATGGGAGATGCCATCAAAATTCCTATTATTGTGCGATTACAGGGAACCAATGCGGAATTAGCCAAAGAGATAATCGATAATTCTGGTCTGGCTGTACATTCTGCAGTTCAATTTCAGGAGGCTGCAGATAAGGTAAAAGAAGTCTTGTCATAAAAAAATTGATTTAAAAAAAAGGCGATGTTAAGAAAACATCGCCTTTTTTATTTCCTGAAGTTACCATTGTGTTAGGAATATTAACCAGCCTTTAATCTTATGTCAATTGGTTTTTCTTCCTATAACTATTCCCTGATTTTCAACTGAGTTTTGTAATTGGATAATTATTAAAAATTATGTTAAAAATTGAAATAGCTGTAACATTCTTAATTTATAGACGTCTATTGTATTAAATCATTAGTGAATTCATTCATCATTCATCATTCATCAATCATTAAACAATCAAAATCATGAGAAAATTCAGTTTAGTTTTAGTAGCGGCAGCGTTGCTTGTTTCAGGAAATCTATTTGCAAATAATTCAGACACAACAGATCCTCAAAAGACCTTGGCAACCCAGATATGGGAGCTTTTAAATGAGAACAATTTGGCTGTTGACAGCTATGATTTAACAGCTAAAGTTCTTTTCACATTGAACAGTGAAAAGGAAATTGTTGTTATTTCTGTAGATACAAAGGATACAGATTTAGAAACATTTGTCAAAAGAAAATTGAATTACAAAAAAGTTGAAGTGGAAGAAGTTAAACAAGGAAAAATGTATAAGTTACCAGTACGTGTTACAACTTAGTGAAACCTTGTAAGAGACAAAAATCCTGAAGTAATTCAGGATTTTTTTTTGTTCTTGTATTTGACATAGCTAAGATCCGGTTTTTTTTTTGGTTTTTCATATTTCCTCGGAGGAGTGCTTTCCGGTTTTTTTGATTGTTTCAAAACCTCGGTTGGGATTTTTGGATTTTCTTTTGTACCTCTTAGATGAATTACTAAACCGTTAAGGAAATTTCGCAATACCTGATCTCCGCATTCACGATATTTTGGATGCCCTTCTTTTCTACAAAAGGCACCGATTTCACTTTTTGAAATTCTAAAATCAACCAATTTAAGAATTTCTACAATTTCATCATCGCGAAGCATCAATGCCACCCGAAGTTTTTTTAATATATCATTATTGGTCATAACAAGCATTTTATGCAAGTTATTATAAATAACAAAGCCTTTGGTGTTTTTAGGCTTTTTGGACCATTTTTTATACGAAATTGGGCATTTTGGTGTTATAGATATGACTGAATTAAGGGAGGGATTAACAATTAAGGGTATGAGTACCTATAAAGAAAAACTTAGCATATTATCCGAAATGATTGCTTTTGCAAAGGCCGATCATGCTTTAAATGATGCCGAATATAATTTTCTATTTGGTGTGGCTATTAATTTGGGTATTGAAAAGGAAATATTTGATTCGCTTCTCAATAAACAGGTAAAAATAATTGTACCTAAAACGCAGGCAGATCGTATTCTGCAATTCCATAGACTGGTGCTGTTAATGAATATTGACCGGGAACAACATCAAATAGAAATTGGTAAATTACACAATATTGGATTGGGTATGGGTTTACCTCCGTCTGCCATAGAACAGGTTCTTACCGTTATGCACGATTATCCCGATATGATAATTCCCCCTGAAGTGCTTATCAATATTTTTAAAGCACATTACAACTAAATTTAAGTATCAATACTCCATTAAATTCATTCTTTTGAGTATTTAGCCCGTGGTTTACAAAAGGACCTTTTAGCTGCTACAGGGCATAGCTTTGAAGTTAAGCAAATGCGCCATAATGACACCTCTATAATCCAGTAATAAGCCAAAAAGGCAGTTAAGTAAGCTTGGTATATGATTTGACTATTATTAAACAAGTAAATAAGTTTAATAAAAAAATAGATCATCATGAGTATAGTTAAAAGAAATAATTTGGTTTTTCCATCTCTAATGAATGAAATCCTTAAACCTGATTGGTTTGGGGGATTGGAAAATTATAGGGACACATTTCCTCCAGTAAACATTCAGGATAATGAAACAAGTTTTGAATTGGAGTTATCTGTTCCTGGAAGAAAAAAGGAAGATTTCAATATTGAAATTAATGAACAGGTTTTGACAATTAGCAATGAAGCAAAAAAAGAAGAAGAAGTTAAAGGAGGGGGTTACACCCGGAAAGAGTTTTCTTATTCTTCATTTAAAAGATCATTTACGCTTCCAGATACCGTTAATGAAGAAGGTATAAAAGCCTCTTACGAAAATGGTATTTTAAGGTTTACTCTACCTAAGAAAGAAGAGTCACTTCCTAAGCCCAAAAGATTAATTGAGATTGAGAAATAGGTATTAAAAGCATTATGAGGTGCCCTCTTAAGGGTATTCATAATGGTTGGTTTGTTTAGTTGGTTAGGAAGAGCGTCTTGATTATTCAGGGCGCTCTTTTTTTAGCTCAGTTCTTGTAGCATTTTTATTTCATCTCTGAGTTTTGCAGCATTCATAAAATCCAATTCTTTTGCTGCTTTTTCCATTGCTTTTCTCTTGCCCCGGATCAGCTTTTCCCTTTGTTCTTTCGTAATATATTGCAGGTCAGGTTCTGCAGCTCTAATTTCTTCTTTTATAAAATGGTAGGTGGAAACAGAATTCTTGGCTAGTGCATTGTCCAAACTTTTGTTAAGCGCCTTAGGAATGATATTATTTGAAATATTATACGCTGATTGTTTTTCCCTTCGGTAATTCGTCTCATCAATTGTTTTTTGCATACTTGCTGTTATTCTGTCGGCATACATAATTGCTTTGCCATTTAAATGACGAGCTGCTCTTCCTACAGTTTGCGTTAATGAGCGGTTACTTCTCAGAAACCCTTCCTTGTCTGCATCCAAGATAGCCACAAGTGATACCTCAGGCAAGTCCAAACCTTCTCTTAATAAATTAACGCCAATTAAGACATCAAATAGCCCTTTTCGCAAATCCTGCATTATTTCAACCCTTTCCAAAGTGTCAACATCACTATGAATATATCGACATCGCACATTGATCCTTGCAAGATATTTAGCGAGCTCCTCGGCCATTCTTTTGGTAAGGGTGGTAACAAGGGTACGTTCGTCTAATTCTACTCGTTGATGTATTTCTTCTACCAGATCATCAATTTGATTTAAACTTGGACGGATATCTATTTCCGGATCTAAAAGGCCTGTAGGACGAATTACCTGTTCAACAAAAACACCCTGACTGTTCTGCAATTCATAATCTGCGGGGGTAGCACTAACATAGATTACCTGATTCTGAATTGCTTCAAATTCTTCAAATTTTAAAGGACGGTTGTCCATGGCTGCCGGCAAGCGAAATCCATACTCCACAAGATTTTCTTTTCGAGACCTGTCACCTCCATACATTGCATGTACCTGAGGTATTGTAACATGACTTTCGTCAACAATCATTAAGTAGTCATCGGGGAAATAGTCCAGTAAGCAGAATGGTCTGGTTCCAGGTTCACGACCATCAAGATACCTTGAATAATTCTCGATACCCGAGCAGTATCCTAATTCTCGGATCATTTCCAAATCAAAATTTGTACGCTCTTCCAGTCGTTTGGCTTCAAGAGGTTTAGGAATACTTTTAAAGTATTCCACCTGACTTACAAGGTCTTCCTGTATCTGATGAATGGCACCCTGAAGGATATCGGGTGAGGTCACAAACATATTCGCAGGATATATATTTAAATTTTCATAATGCTCCAATACCTTATTCTTATAAGGATCAAATGCTTCAATTTCTTCTATCTCATCCCCAAAGAAATGAATTCTATAAGCGTGATCAGCATAGCTCGGAAATACATCGACGACATCCCCCTTAACTCTGAAATTTCCATTTTTGAAATCGGCTGTCGTTCTTGAATAAAGGCTCTGTACAAGTTGATGAAGGAATTTGGTTCTTGAAATAACCTGATCTTTCTGTATTGAGATTACATTTTTTTGAAATTCAACAGGGTTTCCGATACCGTATAAACAGGAAACTGAAGCTACTACAATTACGTCTCTTCTTCCGGATAACAGAGACGAAGTAGCACTAAGGCGCAATTTCTCTATGTCCTCATTTATCGAAAGATCTTTTTCAATATATAATCCAGAGGTGGGAATATAGGCTTCGGGCTGATAGTAATCATAATAGGAGACAAAATATTCAACGGCATTTTCCGGGAAAAACTGTTTGAATTCAGAATAAAGTTGGGCTGCTAATGTTTTATTGTGAGCCAAAACAAGTGTTGGTCGTTGAACTTCTTCAATTACATTGGCCACCGTAAACGTTTTTCCAGATCCTGTAACGCCTAATAATGTTTGATAACGTTCACCAGTTTCCAGACCTTCTTTCAGCTGTTTAATTGCTTCAGGTTGGTCTCCTGTTGGATCAAATTCCGATACTACCTTAAATTTCATTTAGCAAAGTTACAAAAGGGTGAATATTATTATTGGAAGAATATTTGTTATCTATGTTTTACCTTTTTAAGGCAAAAAATCCCTTGATTTCGTTATTTAAGTTATCCCTTGCCTTAAACCAATAACTGGATGCCGGTAGTGGCTGTCCGTTAAATGTGCCATCCCATCCCTTTGAAGTAGGCAAAATCTGGGTTAATAACACCCCGTACCTATCAAAAACCTGAATATAGGAAAGCTGAATTTCATTGCTTTCACGAGGGGAAATATATTGCCAAAAGTCGTTTATGCCATCCCCGTTGGGAGTGAAAAACTTTGGAAAATCATCAGGACTCAATTCTCTTTCAATGATCCGCTCTGCAATTCCGCAACCATTCTTATCGTTGACATAAATAGTATGGGTGCCTTCAGTAACCCCGTTAAAGATGGCTCTATCCTGATATGGACCCTCAATATTGTCCAGTGCGTACTCATAATCTCCAAGTCCGCTGACTTCAATCTGAATTTGTCTTCCATCTACTTCCTGCGAGGTGCTAACCGAAGTAATCTGCGCTATTTCAGATAATACTACATTAAAATCCTTAAATGTACTGCACTCAAATGTTTCCCCTCCCTGAACAACTAAATTATATGCCTCGTAGCGATAAGGCCCTACCTCAGAAAGTGAGACTTCTGAGGATGAAGAAAGTAAAGATTCAGTACCGTCTTCATTGATTTTAAACCATCTAAAACCATCCGCGGTATCATCGCTTCTAATCAGGGTCGGGATTTCATTTTTACAGATTCCGATCTGACCTGGAAAATTGGTTTCTGGTTTTCTTGGGACAATTTCGCCACTTACAGAATCAAAATAGGCATTACAATCAACAACAGTATTCCCTGTTGTAAAACTTTCTTCTGTGCAAGATCCGGCATCCCCATTTTCATTATATGGGGTAATGGTTACATATACAGGAATATTCTGAATGGTCGTTCAGCTGGCCAGACTAATAGCTATACACCGGAAGTTGGGC
>CAJQNH010000232.1 GCA_905479615.1 uncultured Eudoraea sp. | reverse complement strand
CCGAATGCTAAAAGATTTTTTTATATTGTTCATTATTTATATATAATGTTTAAACAAATTTACAATTTTAAAAGCGGATGTATTTAATAGTTTCGTTAATTTTTTCCGAACTAATCGGTAAAAAAATCATTTTTTTAAGTTTATGACTCTAGAACTTAAAAAAATCTATTATAATTGGATATATTTAGACTCACTAATCAGAAAATATTATGTCAAAAAAAACCATCCAAACTAGAAAGCAGTTTTTAAAGAAAATGGGAGCCGGAACATTGGCTTTGGCTAGTGCGCCGGCAATCATAGGGGCGGGGACAAGACCTCATATTTCTTATTTGAGTAGAAAAAAGTATAGCGCGAACAGCAATATACAAATCGCACTCATAGGAGCTGGGGGTATGGGATCAGAGGATACAAATACAGCCTTAAAACACGATGGTGTAAAATTAGTTGCTGTTTGTGATCTATATGATGGTCATCTTGAAAGAGCCAGGGAAAGATGGGGTAAGGACCTGTTTACAACCAAGCAGTATAAGGAAATATTGGCCAGAAAAGATGTTGATGCCGTTATTATTGGGACCCCTGACCATTGGCATAAACAGATTTCAATAGACGCCATGCGTGCAGGTAAGCATGTTTACTGTGAAAAGCCTATGGTCCATTCCTTAGACGAGGGGCATGATGTTATTAAAGCTCAGAAAGAGACGGGAATGGTATTTCAGGTGGGTAGTCAGGGTATGTCCTCACTTGGAAATGAAAAGGCCAAAGAGTTATTGGCTCAGGGAGCAATAGGAGATATTAATTATGCAGAAGGTTTTTGGGCCAGAAGAAGCCCTACCGGTGCCTGGCAATATAATATTCCCAAGGATGCCTCCCCCAAAACCGTAGATTGGGATACCTTTTTGATGAATACCAATAAACGACCTTTCGATGCTACGCGTTTTTTCAGATGGAGAAACTACAAAGACTATGGTACAGGGATGTCAGGAGATTTATTTGTACATCTTTTTTCCAGCCTTCATTTTATTACCAAATCAAAAGGGCCAAATCAAATTTATTCATCTGGAGGATTGCGCTATTGGAAAGACGGCAGAGAAGTTCCAGATGTTCTTCTGGGGGTATTCGATTATCCCGATTCTGAAGAACACCCTCCTTTTAATCTTTCATTGCGTTGTAATTTTGTTGATGGTACATCGGGAACAACTTATCTGAGGATTGTTGGTAGCGAGGGCTCTATGGATGTCCAATGGAGAAAGGTGATTTTAAGAAGAAATAATGAACAATTTGATAATGACCCATTTTTACAGGCCAAGGCTTCGCAATCAGGAAGTACCGGTTCAAGGAAAAAGATGCTTCCTCAGGAAGAAATAGTTTTTGAAGCCGAGGAAGGGTATAATGGAGCCCACTATGATCATTTTTCTAATTGGTTCAATGCTATCAGAGGAGGTAAAGCAGTATCTGAAGACGCAGTTTTTGGATATCGAGCAGCGGCCCCTGCTTTAGCCTGCAACGACAGTTATTTTTTAGACAAAGCTATAAAATGGGATCCTGTTGGGATGAAACTACTTTAAATTTAAAGATTATGAAACTACGAATATTAATTATTGGTTTGGTGCTTTTTACCGGAGCTTGTAAGAATACAGAGAAGAAAATAGTGGAAACACCTATCGCAAAAGAAGATCAAATAGTAACCAGTGAATGGGTTGAACTCATGGAGCTTTCAGACTGGAGGGGGTATAACCAGGAATCCCTTCCATCAAATTGGTCAATTAAAGATGGAGTTATTGAATGTTTTGGAGAAGGTGGAGATGTAGGAGGTGATATTATTAGTACTGAAACATATGACAACTTTGAATTTGCTTTTGAATGGAAAATAACCAAAGGAGGCAATAGCGGTGCTTTTTATCACGTGGTGGAAGATACCATATACCATTCACCTTATGAAACCGGACCAGAATACCAGATATTGGATGATGTGGGTTTTGAAGAGCCTCTTGAGGATTGGCAAAAGACCGGTGCCAATTATGCTATGCATGTAGCGAATGAAAACAAAACCCTTAAACCGGTTGGGGAGTGGAACACCAGTAAGATTATTTTTAATAAGGGTAAGGCCGAACATTGGCTCAATGGTCAAAAAATTGTCCAATTTGATAAGAACTCCCAAGACTGGAAAGAAAAACGCAATAGTGGCAAATGGAATGACTATCCCGATTATGGCAAAACAAATGATGGTTATTTGGCTCTGCAGGACCATGGGGCAGGTGTATGGTTCAGAAATGTACGGGTAAGACGTTTATAAATATAGAAATACTCTAAAACGAAAAACTGCTGCTGTTTTAACAGAAGCAGTTTTTTTGTGCCCACGACTGGAGTCGAACCAGCACGTCCTTTCGAACACTACCCCCTCAAGGTAGCGTGTATACCAATTTCACCACGTGGGCATTTTACTAAAATTGCGGTGCAAATATAGCGAAGTATTTCTATTTTGAGGATTAATCGTGCTTACTTAGTGAATCAAAAATCAACAATCATCAAAACTGTTTTCTGAGGAGATACAAAGAGTATTGCGCTGGATTAGCTTTTAAGAATATTTGGTAATTCCTCGCTGTCTATGATGTATTCTGTTATTTTAAAAACTTCTTTTCGATTGGATCTGAACAGTTTGACGAATTTTGAAATTTTATCTTCCAGAGCTTCATGATCTTCTATAAATTGTGGGTTTGAACTCTGGACCGGATTTTCTACCATAAGGCCCAAATTCCGCTGGTGTGTGGTTACTTCCTTCATTAAGTCCTTACCTTTATTCCGAATCTCAAAAAGATTTTTCTTTATATCATTTACCATGTTAAGGTTGTCGTCTTTTGTAATCCAAATAATATACTTATCTATCAAATGATGTAAAAACCTGAGGTCATCTTTGTAGAAATTCAGATCTGATTTCCAATGATCTGTAAGGATATAAAGTTCTTGCCAGTTTACTTCTCCAATTGTATTTTGCTGAATTGATTTATTGCTGTTATCCATGATAAATTGTCTTTTGGTCTGGATATTAAAAGTAGTTCAGTTAAAGTCTAATTTTTATGATATAAGTCATGTAGAGCTTTTGTGACCAATGTCATATTATTCAAAGCCAGATTGAAGTAAATTGACATAACTTTAAATGATTTGTGATGGACACTATTCTTTATGCTACGGATTGCACCAAAAATTCGATCTCAACATTAAATTATGCACAGAATCTCAGCGAAACTTTAAATGCCAACCTCGTTGTATTTCACATATATGATATTCCGCCAGTAAGAACATCTAATATTAGGTCGTCTGAACAATTACATAAATTATCAATGATCGAGCAAAAAGAAGTGCTGGAAGACTATTGCATAAAAAATCTAAACCAAAATCTTAGCCAAAGTCCACTAATATGTGAGGTTGCTCAAAATACTTCAATAATCAAAGGAATTATTGACCGAATTAGTAAAGACAATATTGATTTGCTGGTCATAGGGATGAAAGATGAACATTCTGCCCGAGGTTTCTTAAGCGGGAATATTGCTAATAAATTAATAGATAAGAAACTGTGCCCATTACTAATTATTCCTCCCCAATATAATTACAAAAAGGTAAAAAAGATTGCATATGCCAGTGATTTTGAATCTTCTGATATTATTGCAATAGAAAAATTGTCCGCGATAGCAGAATATTACGATGCCGAAATAGAAGTGGTACATATCCCAACAAAGGAAGAATATACAGCCATGCAACAAATGGAATGGTTTAAAGAATTATTGGAAGCTCAGGTACAATACAAAAAAATAAGTTTTCACATGGTTCTGGCTAATAGTATTGAACAGGGATTAAGAATGCATATTAGGGATGAAAATGCAGATATTTTAGGTATGTTGGAAAGAGAAAATAAGAGTCTCTTTGCTGCTGTTTTTAATAAAGATATTGTAAAAAAAATGGAGTCCTTGACTACAATTCCGATACTTTGCTTTAATTCTTAAAGTTAGGGTACTGCAATTCAAATAGCGTCAAGAATTTTACCATCTTCCATTTCAATTATTCGATCTGTGCGTTTTGCAAAATCTAAATCATGTGTAACAATCAATAAAGAAAGTCCTTCCTCTTCCTTTAGTTTCTTAAATATTTGGAAGACATTTTCGGCATTATAACTGTCCAGATTACCTGTGGGCTCATCTCCCATTAAAATATCTGGATTATTGATAAGTGCTCTGGCAATAGCCACACGTTGTTTTTCACCTCCGGAAACCCTTGAGGCTCTTTTATTTGCCAAATTCCCGATGTTCAACATATTTAATTTTTCCATGGCATCATGTTCAATTTCTTCATAGGTT
>CAJQNH010000231.1 GCA_905479615.1 uncultured Eudoraea sp. | reverse complement strand
AATTTGTAATGGTACGGGTAGAAAATTGCACCTCTGCTACTTTATTGGGGAAAGCAGTTGGTACTTCTGAAAACAATTAAGTATGGAAAGTGTACAGGCAATAAAACAGCGATTTGAGATAATTGGCAATGATCCAAAGCTCAATCGCGCGCTGGAAAAGGCTATTCAGGTTGCCCCTACAGACATTTCTGTTTTGGTTACAGGTGAAAGTGGTGTTGGAAAAGAAGTCGTGCCAAAAATTATTCACTCGTTATCGCACAGAAAACACGCAAAATATATAGCTGTAAATTGTGGAGCCATCCCGGAAGGCACTATAGACAGTGAGCTATTTGGTCATGAAAAAGGAGCTTTTACCGGGGCAACACAAACCAGAAGAGGATATTTCGAAGTTGCTGATGGTGGCACCATCTTTTTAGATGAAGTAGGTGAGCTTCCACTTACCACTCAGGTACGGTTACTTAGAGTATTAGAAAATGGGGAATTTCTAAAAGTAGGGTCTTCTCAGGTTCAAAAAACCAATGTTCGTATTGTGGCTGCCACCAACATGAATATGACAGAGGCTATCAAAGAGGGGAAATTCAGGGAAGATCTATATTATAGATTAAGTACGGTAGATATTCATATTCCTCCTCTTAGAGAACGAAGGGCGGATATTCATTTATTATTTAGAAAATTTGCGTCGGATTTTGGGCAGAAATACAAAATGCCCACTATAAGACTTCAGGATGATGCTATACAACTTCTCACGAAATACAGATGGCCGGGAAATATCCGTCAATTAAGAAATGTTGCTGAACAAATATCTGTTTTAGAAGTGGAAAGAAATATAAGTTTATCTACTTTAAACGGCTATTTGCCAAATGCCAACGATTCTAATCTTCCGGCCGTAATTGAAAGGAGAAAAAAGGAAAATGATTTTAGTAACGAAAGAGAGATTCTTTACAAGGTCTTGTTTGACATGAAAGGAGATCTTAATGATCTAAAAAAGCTTACCTTGGAACTGCTTCAAAACAATGATTCAGCTAAAGTACAGGAGGAAAATGAAAATTTAATCCGCAAGATATATGGCACCAATGGGGAAGATATCGAGGATATTGAGGAAGAAAAGAGTAAAGCATTAAAAGTTTTACCCCTTCCGGAAGCCAGAACAGAAACGAAACCTGAAATGCTACAGGAAGATAAATATCATTTTGCCGAGGAAATAGAAGAGGAAGAAACACTTTCTTTGCAGGCAAAGGAAATTGAATTAATCCGAAAATCGCTGGAAAGAAATAGAGGAAAACGAAAGGCGGCAGCTGCAGAATTGGGAATTTCTGAAAGAACACTTTATAGAAAGATAAAACAATACGATTTGTAACTAAATTTTTTGAATTGAACTATTCTGATAACTCTTTGAACCATATCTTTTGAAAAAAACATTTAACAATATTGTGAGCATCTCCCTGATGTTTCTATTAATGGCTTGTGGAGCTTATAACTTTACAGGTGGTGATGTAGGTACGGCATCCTCATTTCAAGTAAATTATTTCCAGAATTATGCTTCCCAAAGCCCGGGATCTACTTTTGAACCAGGTTTGGACAGGGATTTTACTTTGGCATTGCAGGATCTGATTCTTAACCAAACAAGTTTAGATTTGCGTAATTCAGACGCAGATTTGTTATATGAGGGCGAAATTGTAGAATTCCGGATATCTCCTATGACCGCGACCGCAGAACAGCGAGCTGCTCAGAATAGATTAACTATGGGCGTGAACGTTCGCTTTTTTAATCGGACAAAAGAAGATGTAGATTTTGAACAGCGGTTCTCCTTTTTTTATGATTACGACGCGAATACACAATTCTCATCGGTTAGAGATGAAGCTCTAACGGCCATTTTTGAAAGAATAACGCAGGATATTTTTAATGCATCATTGGCAGACTGGTAATATATAACAGAATAAAGATATAAGGAGTCAACTGATATTCGCAATACGCAATACAATAGCTAATTAATTGATATGAACGTAGCAGATTTTACATTCTTATTGCAGAACCCGGATAAGGTTTTAGAACCTGTTCAGACCAATCAATTAGAAGATATCCTTAAAGAGTATCCGTACTTCCAGGCTGCACGTGCACTCCATTTAAAAGGACTCAAGAATCTAAATAGCTTTAAATACAATAATGCTCTTAAAGTGACGGCAGCCTGCACCGCCGACAGGGATATTCTTTTCGATTATATTACCTCCGAAGTGTTTCTTCAAAACTCAATTGCGGATACCATTTCTGGTAAAACCTTACCCTTGGCTGAAAAGGAGATCTTATCTGAAGATGTTGAACCTAACCCGGATGCTGATATTCATCTTATTGATGATTCAGAGGATCATCCATTACCTCAAACAGCTAAAGACGCAGATAAGATCCTTGACCCTTCACTTTTTGAGTCGAAGGATCCTGAAGTAGATAAATATATAACTGCGAAAAAAAAGGCAGAGGAAGAATTAGAGCTTGGCAAACCCCTACCCTTTACAAAACGAGAAAAACATTCTTTTGGTGAATGGTTACAGCTTACTTCATTTAAATCAATAAAAAGGGAAAAAGAAGAATTCATAGAAGAAATGAAGGACATTAACTTTCCATTGGAGGAGGAAATCCTAAAAAAGAAAAAATTTGAGTTAATAGATAAGTTTATAGAAAACAAGCCTAAAATAGTTCCTACGGAAAATCTGACTTCAAACATTAACATTAAAGACTCAACGACAATAGATAAAAATGAGTTGATGACCGAAACTCTGGCAAAGGTTTATCTGGAGCAAAAAAAGTACAAAGAAGCCATTCAGGCATACAAGATTTTAAGTTTGAAATATCCAGAAAAAAGTAGTTTCTTTGCAAACCGAATAAAAGCAGTGCGAAAGCTACAGCAAGAAAATACAAAATAAATGAGCACATTTTCAATCTTTTTGATCCTTATCATAGTGGTTTGTTTACTGCTGATATTGGTTATTATGGTACAAAACCCAAAGGGAGGAGGACTGTCTTCTTCATTTGGCGGAGGTGGAACTCAAATTGTTGGGGGCGTAAAAAAGACCGGGGATTTCTTAGATAAAAGTACCTGGACATTGGCTACGTTATTAATAGTTCTAATTTTATTATCCAATGTAGCACTTAAAGGGAATTTTGGAGAAGCAGAATCTAAATTACTGCAAGGTGATGATATTGATAATGTAGTTCCTGAAACTGTTCCTGAGGAAGTTCCGGAACAATTACCTGCAACTGACAATAACAATCCTTCAGATTCAATTCAGTAGTATACGGAAATAAAATATATTCGAATGCCAGCATAAATGACAAGCTGGCATTTTTATTTTAACATTATGTCAGTTTTTAAGTAATGGCATAATTTCTGCCCGATAGAAAGAGACATTTTAAACTAAAAACTAAGTAATATGGCTAAAGTAAACATTAAACCACTTGCAGACAGGGTCTTAATTGAGCCGATGGCAGCGGAAACCAAGACGGCATCAGGGATTTATATTCCGGATACTGCGAAGGAAAAACCACAAAAAGGGAAAGTTGTGGCAGTCGGCCCGGGCACCAAAGATGAGAAAATAACAGTAAAAGTGGGAGATACTGTACTCTATGGAAAATATGCAGGTACTGAGCTTAAACTTGAAGGCTCCGATTATCTAATGATGCGTGAAAGCGACATTTTAGCAATTATTTAATAACCAAAAATTACAAATAGAAAATGGCAAAAGATATTAAATTTGATATTGAAGCACGGGATGGCCTGAGAAGAGGTGTTGACGCTTTGGCAAACGCCGTAAAAGTAACCCTAGGACCTAAAGGAAGAAACGTAATTGTTAGCAGATCGTTTGGATCTCCTATTGTAACTAAAGATGGAGTTACCGTTGCTAAGGAAATAGAATTGGCAGATGCTTTAGAAGATATGGGAGCACAAATGGTAAAAGAAGTTGCTTCTAAAACCAATGACCTTGCAGGTGACGGAACTACTACAGCTACAGTATTAGCACAAGCTATTGTTAAGGAAGGCCTTAAGAATGTTGCTGCAGGTGCAAATCCAATGGATCTTAAAAGAGGAATTGACAAAGCCGTTGAGGCCATTGTTGAAAACCTAACCAAGCAAGCTAAAAAAGTAGGTGATTCCTCTGAAAAAATTAAACAAGTTGCAACTATTTCATCCAACAATGATGAAAATATTGGGGAACTTATTGCACAAGCTTTCGGAAAAGTTGGTAAAGAAGGTGTTATAACAGTTGAAGAAGCAAAAGGAACAGATACTTATGTAGATGTTGTTGAAGGGATGCAATTCGACAGGGGATATCTTTCCCCTTATTTTGTCACCGATTCAGACAAGATGATTGCAAACCTAGAAAGCCCATATATATTGTTGTTCGATAAAAAGATCTCAACAATGAAAGACCTCTTGCCAGTTCTGGAACCGGTAGCACAATCAGGGAAACCTTTATTGATTATTTCAGAAGATGTTGATGGAGAAGCATTGGCCACTTTAGTGGTTAATAAATTAAGAGGTTCCTTAAAGATAGCAGCAGTTAAAGCTCCAGGATTTGGAGATCGTAGAAAAGCAATGTTGGAGGATATAGCTATTTTAACCGGCGGTACAGTAATTTCAGAAGAAAGAGGATTCTCTCTTGAAAATACCACGTTGGACATGTTGGGGAGCTGTGAAAAAGTGACCATAGACAAGGATAATACAACTATTGTCAATGGAGCCGGAGTAGCAAAAAACATAAAGACAAGAGTCAATCAAATTAAATCTCAGATTGAGACTACTACCTCTGATTATGACAAAGAAAAGCTTCAGGAACGTTTGGCTAAATTGGCCGGAGGAGTTGCCGTACTTTATGTTGGTGCAGCCTCTGAGGTAGAGATGAAAGAAAAGAAAGACAGAGTAGATGATGCACTTCATGCCACAAGAGCGGCGGTTGAAGAAGGAATTGTTGCCGGTGGAGGTGTTGCCTTTATTAGATCAAAATCTGTTCTTGCTAAAGTTTCCGTAGAGAATTCAGATGAAGAAACCGGGCTGCAAATAGTAGCCAGGGCCATTGAGTCTCCATTGCGAACAATTGTGGAAAATGCTGGAGGAGAAGGTTCTGTAGTCGTGGCAAAAGTATATGAAGGTAAGGGTGATTTTGGATATGATGCAAAATCCGAGACCTACGTTAACATGCATGAAGCAGGAATCATAGATCCTAAAAAGGTTACCAGGATAGCATTAGAGAATGCGGCTTCTGTTGCAGGAATGATCCTGACTACAGAATGTGCATTGACCGATATTAAGGAAGATACACCACCTGCCGGACCACCAATGGGTGGCGGAGGAATGCCCGGAATGATGTAAGAATTTGAAATTTCAGTTAAAAAACCGCTCTTTTTTAAGAGCGGTTTTTTTATTGCATATGCCTTCTAATTATTATAGATATCAGTACTATAAAAAGCAGGAATGGAAAACCAGTAACCCATAAAAGCCGACGAAGATTTTAATCGCTCTCCACTACGCGGACCTGACACTGCCTCACCAAATATGTTCCATTCGTTATTTTCATTATCTTGTAAAATAATCTCTGAGCCACTAAATACATATTCAAACTGCAAGCTATCAGAATTGCCATCCAGTTGAAACGAAACTATAAAATCTTCATTTCCAACAACCAGGTATTCATTTCCCTTAAAAGTATCTCTTACCAAATTTTCAGCTGCCAGATCCACAAAACGGTATGCCCGGGCATCAGTTCCGTCTATAACAGCTAATACACGTTCCTTTAAAGGTAATCGGTCATCTTTTGGAACAGGGAATAAAAAGAAATTACTATTGGTCTTATAATCTACATAAGGGTATACCCCATAAGTTCTTGAAAAACCTGTGTTTAAACTTAATACTTTCGTATTTGGATAGATGGTCCTCCAGGTCTTCCAGTCTGTTTCTACCAGTGAAATCAATTCTACTTTTTCACCTAGTAAATCGCCGTTTACAGATTCATTCAAAATTTGCGCCCAATTACTTCTTGTTTCCCTGTCAAACGGAATCAGGTTAGTATTATAAAGTAGTCCCGAGACGCCAAAAGTGGTTTCTTTCCCTTTTATTATCCTATTCCAGCCAATCCCTGTTCCTGTCAAAGGACAATATGTAACAGCAATGGAAACATTACCAACATTGTCATTTACTATCTCATGCCAATCCAGCACAATGTGTTGATATGCCCTTATATCATCGCCATTTTTGTATCCTAAAATCAAATCCCCGTCTAAAAGCGCAAACTCATCCTCGACAGAAACGAATCCGGGATTCTCAAGTGCAGGTATTCCATCTCTTCCGGGACCTCCGTCAAAAACATCTGCCAAAGGGATACTCCAGACAGAAGATTCAGGTGAATTTTCATTATCGGGGTCTGTGTTCTGGTCCTGTGTGCTGGATGAACTACATGAATATTGGAACATCATGGCACAAATAATAAACGTTACGATCTTTTTCATAGCTATAAATTTATTGTTTTGTTTTTGTTATTGAGCTTAAAATACACTCCGGCAGTAAATCTTGTAGTGGGTGTTAATTGCGTTCCATCAACATAACTATAAATGGGTAATTCCATGCGCAGGGTAAGCAAAAGGTTAGTTATAATATGAATACTTAATTCAGGTCTGATAAAAACCCACTCGCCTCCTGTATTTGGAAGATTAGAACTGTTTATTTTATCAATAGAAGCATTCCTGTATTTAAAAATAAGTCCCGGATTGAAAATGGTGTTAAAAAGAAAAAACTGATCTGTATATCCCACATTAGCCTGAAAGACGTTTCCAAACTCATAGGTAGAAGTATCATTTAAATATGAATTATTAACACCGGTAAGCCTATAAGTGAAATTTCCTGAAAATGTAGCAGATGGTCTAAAGTCAAATGCCTTTGAGAGCGAAAGCCACCCCAGGCCATCCCAGGCGCCGCTTCCCGGTTGAAGGTCTGCTGTTAAAAGAATTCCATCCTCATTAGTCAGGTCAGACTTCCCCAATGGTGCTTTCGCTCCAAGCCCTAAATTTATTGCACTTTTTGGACCTAGCACTTCAGGGAAGGCATACTTTGCCAAAAGCACTGCATCTCCAATACCTGAAGTTTCCGTGAAATTCTCGTTCCCAAATTGCGTAATTGTCCTTGTTTGGTTCACCCAGCTAAAAAGAGCTTCCAGGGCGAACCTGTCTGTTAGGGAGTAACCAATACTTAACAAAACAGAGTTTGTTATCCTTTGCCGGGAATCATCATCCAATTTAGTATTACCGGCGTAAAGGGTGTTTAAATTATTGTAATCATAGTTTAATCCAAACTGCCATATACCACTTTCTTCAATGGGCAATCCCAAATTGTTAGACAGAGGCACTCCTCCAGAACAACAGGTTTGTGAAATAGCTTGTGGTCCAAATAGAAAAATACAAGCATAAAATGTGCTTCTCAAATACATACTCCTACAACTACTTTAGTTTAGTATGTATATCGCAGTAATCCTTACAGCGGGTATATTTATCTTTCTTTAGTGATTATAAACTTAAGCTACAAGGGGGTGAACAAATACTTAAAGCAAACAACACCTGTCAAATAGGGTCTATTTGCTTATGCCTCCTAAAAGGACTAAGAGGTATAATATAATATTGAGACAATTAGATCTGTAATGTCTAGTTATGATTCGTATGAGAAATCTTTACTTCACCAGCTTCTTCGTTCATCATAGATTTTTTCCCTTTTAGTTGGGCCGCTGCATCCACTGTAAACGTTCCATTAGTAACAATATCATCGCCATTTTGCAATCCATTTAAAACAATGTACCCTTCATTGAGCATATCTCCAAGAGCTACTTCCCGCATTTCAAAAACTGGCTCATTTGGGTTAGTCCTGATGTAGACCACCGAGCGTTCCCCTGTCCAAAGAACAGCACTTTCTGGAATAATGATAGTATTGTCTTTTTTACTCGAAATTAGTTGAACTGTCCCCTTTATGAACATACCGGGTTTTAGTTGACCATTTATATTCTCAAGTTCTGCTCTAACTTCAACAGTGCGCCGGGTAGCGTTCAAAATAGGGTCTATAAATACTATTCTGGCTCCTAATATATTGTTAGGGTATGCATTGGTAACAATATTAATTTTTTGTCCTTTTTTCAACAGGGAAACCTGATTTTCATAGGCATCAAAAACAGCCCATACTGAGCTTAGATTCGCTAGTTTAAACAAAGGTTGCCCTTGTTTTACATAATCCCCCTCTTTTACCATAATCATAGAAACCGTACCTGATACATTTGCATAAATAGGGAAATATTCCAATACTTGACCTGACTCCTCCATCTGTTGGATTTGTTTTTCGGATAGTTTCCAAAGCTTTAGCTTGTTACGCACAGCCTGGTATAAAGCCGGTTGGGATTCCTTCAGGCTTGCCGCCGTTATCAATTCCTGTTGTGCGGAAACAAGTTCAGGGGAATAGATGGTCGCCAACTGTTGCCCGCTTCTGACTTCCTCGCCCTCAAAATTAACAAACAGCTTTTCTATACGACCTTCAAAGTAAGCCGCTTGGGTTGCAATAGCCTTTTCGTTTTCCACGATAGTTCCCGAAAGTTTTATCGTATTGTCTCCAGAGGTGCCTGAACCGACAGTTGTGGTTCTAATATCGGCCAACGCCATGGCATTCTTGGTCATTTTGAACTGATCCATTGCCAAACCATCAGCACCGGATTCAGCGGGTATCAGGTCCATGCCACAAATGGGGCAGTCGCCTGGTTCAGGTTGCATGATTTGTGGATGCATCGAGCATGTCCATATTTCGCCCGATTCCATTTCCTGGCTATGGTCATGTTCTTCGGCTAAACCTTTATTTGAGTTATTTCCAAAAATCAAGTATCCAGCCAACAAGCCCCCTATGACTGCCAATCCGATGTAAAGAATATTTTTTTTCATAATGCTGAAATTTATTTTTTTGTCTTTTCTTTTAATCATGGGTTTAATCTATCGTTGCATTTCTTAATCTGAGTGAATTAGCAATTACAGAAACAGAGCTAAAACTCATGGCTGCAGCGGCTATCATCGGGGAAAGCAATATCCCGAAAAAGGGATAGAGAACTCCCGCAGCAATTGGTACACCAAGGGTGTTGTACACCAAGGCGAAGAAAAGATTCTGTTTGATGTTCTTCATTACCTTCTCGCTCAGGTTTCTTGCCTTGACAATTCCATGCAAATCGCCCTTTACCAAAGTAATGGCCGCACTCTCAATAGCTACGTCTGTTCCTGTGCCCATAGCTATACCTACATCACTTTTCGCCAGGGCCGGGGCATCGTTTATACCATCTCCTGCCATGGCAACTACTTTTCCATTTCCCTGAAGTCGCTCTACTTCGTTTAACTTATCCTCAGGGAGCATTCCCGCCTTAAAATCAGCCAGATGGAGTTCGCCTGCCACCGCCTGTGCGGTATCGTAATTATCACCTGTTAGCATAATGACAGCTATTCCTTTGTCCTGCAATTCTGTAATTGCCCTCGCACTTGATCCTTTTATTTTATCGCCAATAACAATATAGCCTGCGGCTTTTTGATCAATGGACAGATAAGAAACAGTTTTACCTTGCTTTTGATAGGTCCGGGCTTCGTTTTCCATTGCCTCCACAAGAGATGCATTGGCCTCTTCCATCATCTTGGCATTGCCCAGAGCCGTTTTCTTTCCGTTCACGTTTCCTTCAACGCCTTTGCCTGTTACCGCATTGAAACCATCAGCTTTGAGGAATACCACCTCTTGTTTTTTACCATATTTTATGGTGGCTTCCGCTAAGGGATGTTCGCTCAGGCTGTTCAGAGATACGATGTATTGTAACACCTCTTTTTCGCTAAAATTATCCCCGAATGCACCAACTTTTTCAACCGTTGGTTTTCCTTCCGTAATGGTTCCGGTCTTATCTATAATCAAAGTATCTACCTTATCCATCTTTTCCAGGGCTTCGGCATTCTTGACAAGCAACCCATTCTGTGCGCCCTTGCCGACACCAACCATAACCGACATCGGCGTAGCTAATCCCAACGCACATGGGCAAGCAATTATCAATACGGCAATCGCATTGACGAGGGCATAGACATAGGCAGGCTCGGGTCCCCATACCACCCAGACTATAAAAGTGATGACCGCTATAATAACAACCACCGGAACAAAATAGCCCGAAACTGTATCCGCTAACTTCTGAATAGGCGCACGGCTACGACTCGCATCATTGACCATTTGGATAATTTGGGAGAGTAAGGTATCCGATCCAACTTTTTCTGCCTTCATCAAAAAGGACTGATTACCGTTGATAGTTCCGCTACTTACTTTGTCGCCAAGGCTTTTGTTTACAGGAATGGGTTCGCCCGTAATCATGGATTCATCAATGGAGGTCCCGCCTTCCGCAATTACACCATCCACAGGAATTTTGTCGCCTGGTTTTACCCTTAATATATCGCCCAATTGTATCTGATCTATGGCAACTTCCTCTTCCTGATCATTAACAACCCTAACAGCCTTATTGGGAGCCATCTTCAACAATTCCTTTACTGCGGAATTTGTTTTACTATGTGCTCTTGCCTCTAATACTTGCCCTAACAATACCAGGGTAAGAATGACAGCAGCGGCTTCAAAATAGACGTGAACGCTTCCCGATTCCGTTTTGAATTGGGCCGGGAAAAAGTCTGGAAAGAGCATTCCGAATACACTAAAAAGCCAGGCCACCCCTGCTCCTATTCCTATTAGGGTAAACATATTGAGGTTCCACGTCCTGATGGAGCGATAAGCTCGTTCAAAGAACATCCATGTTGCATAGAACACTACAGGAAGGGAAAGTGCGAATTGTATCCAGTTCCAGTTTTTCTGCTCCATGACATCATAAAGCGGATTATCAGGCAACATCTCGGACATCGCAATCACAAAGATGGGTAAGGTAAAGGCCACCGCAATCCAAAACTTTTTAAGCAACTTTTTATAGTTCTTATCCTCTGACGAAAGATCTGGTTGCATTAGTACGAGATCCATCCCACAGATAGGACAACTACCCGGTTCATCCCTGACGATTTCAGAGTGCATAGGGCAGGTGTATTGGTTTGAAGCTGTGAACGGGACATTTTGTTCCTCTATCAAATCCATTCCGCAGACAGGACAATCCCCGGGTTGATCATAGGTTTTATCGCCTTCACAATGCATCGGGCAATAAAATGTCCCCGTACCTTTTCCTTTGTGTATTTCCGTTTTATTTTCTTCTGTATGTTGATGTTTACCCCGTTCATAGATGCTATATCCACCTCCACCATTTTTCAAAGCCTCTTGCAACTTGTCGATGGGAATGTGATTTTCCATCTCAATGGTTGCCTCCTCTTTTTCTAAATCTACTGAAACCACGGTTACACCTTTCACTTTAGCGAGTGTTTCCTGAACATGGTTTCTGCAGCCATTACAGGTCATTCCGTATATGTGATAGGTGTGTTTCAAATTTTACTTTTTTATGGTTTCAGTAACTTTTCCACATTTCAGCATCTTCTCTCCGTAATACGGATTTCTGATTTCTTCTACATTGGAAATCCAATAGCCCCCTTTCCCTTCAAAGGCCATAGGGCAAAACTGCTTGTAGATGGCGCCTTCAGAAATAGATTCTTTGAACAATGGTTCCACCTTCTCTGTAAACTGGGAAAATAGCTCCCTTTGTTTTTCAATGTCTTTGGCATCGGCCATGGCTATGGCCATCGACTTCATTTCTTGCCCTTCCCCGGCAAAACTTTCAGCAAGATTTCCGGCAGCAAGGTTCACCTCATCGGGATTAGAGTTGACCAAAGC